>NZ_WXWP01000177.1:0-6694 GCF_009904765.1 Vibrio sp. V39_P1S14PM300 | reverse complement strand
AGCGTCGATAACGCCAAGTTCCGCAAGCCAGTGACACCCGGTGATCAACTGGTGATCGAAGTTGAATTTGTGAAAGAGCGCCGTGGCATCGCTGCATTTAACGGTGTTGCGAAAGTTGATGGTGACGTTGTTTGTTCTGCTGAATTGAAGTGTGCACGCCGAGAGTTCTGATATGATTCATGAAACTGCTCAAATCCACCCGGCAGCGGTGGTCGAAGACGGGGCCGTCATTGGCGCCAATGTCAAAGTCGGGCCATTTACTTATATCACTTCGGGTGTGACGATCGGTGAAGGGACCGAAGTGATGTCGCATGTGGTGATCAAGGGCAATACAGTGATCGGCAAAGAGAACCGTATTTTCCCACAAGCGGTGATTGGCGAAGAAAACCAGGATAAGAAATACGGCGGCGAAGACACCAAAGTGATCATTGGCGATCGCAACGTGATTCGTGAAAGTGTTCAGATCCACCGGGGAACAGCGCAAGACAAAGGCGAAACGGTTGTCGGCGATGACAACCTGTTTTGTGTTAATGCCCATATTGCGCACGACGTTATTGTCGGGAGCCACACTCATATCGGCAACAACTCGATCTTGGGTGGGCACGTTACGGTCGACGATTACGCGGGGGTCATGGCCTTGTCTGCGATCCATCCGTTCTGCACCGTGGGAGCCTACGCGTACATCGGTGGATGTTCTGCGGTGGTTCAGGATGTACCGGCTTACGTACTGGCGCAAGGGAACCACGCATCACCATTTGGTCTGAATCTGGTTGGCCTGAAACGCAACGGATTTGAAAAAGCGGAAATTCGTGCATTGCAGAAAGCGTACAAGGAAATCTATCGCTCAGGTAAAACGCTGGAAGAAGTCAAACCGGTGCTGAAAGAGATGGCACAAGAGTGGCCGTCGGTGGCCCGTTTCTCTGACATGCTGGAAAACACTGAGCGTGGCATTATCCGCTAACATCGGATACTGATACCACACAAAAGATCGCCGTTTCACGATGGCGGTCTTTTTGTGTTTTATGGCAAGCGCTTAAGGTTTGAGCGTTAGGCATAAAATACAACAGGACAAACGGAACGGAAGATGAACAAACCATTACGCATTGGTATTGTGGCCGGCGAGCTGTCGGGTGATACGTTGGGTGAAGGCTTTATCAAAGCGGTAAAACAGTACTATCCGGATGCCGAGTTTGTCGGCATTGGCGGTCCGAAAATGATCGCCCAAGGCTGCGAATCTTTGTTTGATATGGAAGAGTTGGCGGTGATGGGACTGGTTGAAGTCCTCGGGCGCTTGCCGCGTTTGCTGAACGTCAAAGCTTCTCTGGTGAAGTACTTCACTGACAATCCACCGGATGTTTTTATCGGCATTGATGCGCCGGATTTTAACCTGCGTCTTGAGCTAGATCTCAAACAGGCCGGGATCAAAACCGTGCACTATGTCTCTCCGTCAGTCTGGGCCTGGCGTCAAAAACGCATTCACAAGATAGCCGACGCGACTAACCTGGTCTTGGCATTCCTACCGTTCGAAAAGGCGTTTTACGACCAGTTTGGTGTGCCGTGTGAGTTTATTGGCCATACGCTGGCGGATGCGATTCCGCTGGTCTCTGAGCAAGCGCCGGCCCGAGAACTACTGGGGCTAGATCAGGATCGTAAATGGCTGGCGGTCTTGCCAGGCAGTCGAGGCAGCGAGCTGAAAATGCTGGCGGAGCCGTTTATTGACACGTGCAAAAAGCTACATCAGACGTATCCGCAACTTGGTTTTGTGGTGGCTGTGGTCAATCCGAAACGCAGTGAACAGTTCGAAGCTGCGTGGCAGGCGCTGGCACCTGAGTTGGATTTCCGCTTGGTCGATGATACGGCCCGTAACGTGATTACCGCGGCCGATGCGGTGATGCTGGCGTCCGGAACGGTTGCACTGGAATGCATGCTACTAAAACGTCCGATGGTGGTGGGGTACCGGGTCAACGCCCTGACGGCGTTTCTCGCCAAGCGGCTACTCAAAACCAAGTACGTATCACTGCCCAACATTCTTTCTGACAGTGAATTGGTCAAAGAACTGCTACAGGAGGAGTGCACCGCCGATAACCTTTATCGTGAAGTGGTCACCTTACTGGAGTCCGACAACCGCATCATGCTGGATAAGTTTACCGAAATGCATCACTGGATCCGTAAAGACGCGGATGCCCAAGCGGCGAATGCCGTCCTGACACTCATTAACAAGCAGAAGTAACCCATGGCAGTAGAAAAAAAAACGCTTCCTCCGTTTGAATACCCTCAAGGCTACCAGCTAATTGCTGGTGTGGATGAAGTCGGGCGTGGGCCGTTGGTTGGAGATGTGGTGACCGCGGCGGTGATCCTGGACCCGAACAACCCGATTGAAGGGCTGACGGATTCCAAAAAACTCTCAGAAAAAAAGCGTCTGGCCTTATTGCCGGAAATTAAGCAAAAAGCGCTGGCATGGTCAGTCGGACGCTGTTCACCGCAGGAGATCGATCAACTGAACATTCTCCAGGCAACGATGGTGGCGATGCAACGCGCGATTGCTGGTCTGGCGATTCAGCCGGATATGGCATTGATTGATGGTAATCGTACACCAGAGTTGCCCATGGCCGCTCAGGCGGTGGTCAAGGGGGACCTGCGCGTTGCTGAGATCAGTGCGGCCTCGATTCTTGCCAAAGTGGTGCGTGATCAGGAAATGGAAGCGCTGGATGTGCTCTATCCGCAATTCGGTTTTGCCCAGCACAAAGGCTATCCGACCAAAGCCCATTTTGAGGCCATTGAGCAACACGGTGTGATCGATCAGCACCGCAAGAGTTTCAAGCCAGTCAAAAAGGCACTTGGCTTGGACTAGTGCTTTATTCTGCAGGCTATTCACGTAAAATAGCCTGATTATGTTCGGAAATTTGAGTTACCCCGGAAACCGTTAATGTCAGACCCTAAGTTTATCCACCTGCGTGTTCACAGCGACTTCTCCATGATTGACGGCCTGTCCAAAGTGCCGCCGTTAGTCAAAAAAGTCGCCGAAATGGGCATGCCGGCGATGGCACTCACCGATTTTACCAACCTGTGTGGTCTGGTGAAGTTTTACGGCACCGCACACAGCTGCGGGATCAAGCCGATCATCGGGGCTGACTTTGCCATGCAGTCGCCAGAGTTTGGAGACGATCTAACTCGTCTGACAGTGCTGGCGGCCGACAACGTCGGCTATAAAAATCTGACACTGCTGATCTCGAAAGCCTACTTACGTGGTCACATTCAACATCAACCGGTGATCGATAAAGAGTGGCTGGCAGAGCACGCCGAGGGGCTGATCCTGCTTTCCGGCGGTAAGAGCGGTGAGGTCGGCAGAGCGTTGCTGAAAGGCAATACGGCGCAGGTTGAGCGTTGCGTGGCGTTTTATCAGCAGTATTTCCCTGAGCGGTTTTACCTTGAACTGACCCGTACCGGACGCCCCGACGAAGAGAGCTATCTGCATTTTGCTCTTGAGCTGGCACAGCAGGCAGAATTGCCTGTAGTGGCGACGAACGATGTGGTGATCCTTGATCAGGAGCTGTTCGAAGCGCATGAGATTCGTGTGGCAATTCATGATGGATACACTCTGGAAGATCCGCGCCGGCCGAAGAATTACAGTCCGCAGCAATACCTGCGCAGTGAAGAGGAAATGTGCGCTCTGTTTGCCGACATTCCGGAAGCGCTGGAGAACTCGGTAGAAATTGCCAAACGTTGTAATGTGACCGTGCGGCTTGGCGAATATTTCCTGCCCGCGTTCCCGACCGAAGGGATGGCGGAGACTGACTTCCTGGTAATGAAGTCTCGTGAGGGGCTGGAAGAGCGCCTTGAGTTCCTTTTCCCTGACGAGCAAGTGCGTGCAGAACAACGTCCTGCTTACGACGAGCGCCTACAGATTGAGCTGGACGTGATCAACCAGATGGGATTTCCTGGTTACTTCCTGATCGTAATGGAGTTTATCCAGTGGTCGAAGGACAATGACATTCCGGTAGGACCCGGGCGGGGATCCGGCGCCGGCTCACTGGTGGCGTATGCCCTGAAAATCACCGATCTCGATCCGCTGGAATATGATCTGCTGTTCGAACGATTCCTTAACCCGGAGCGGGTGTCGATGCCCGATTTCGACGTCGACTTCTGTATGGACAAGCGGGACAAGGTAATTGATCACGTTGCCGAGATGTACGGCCGGGATGCGGTATCTCAGATCATTACTTTTGGTACCATGGCGGCCAAAGCGGTCATTCGCGACGTTGGCCGGGTGCTGGGACATCCCTTTGGCTTTGTTGACCGGATTTCCAAACTGGTGCCACCGGATCCGGGCATGACGCTTGAGAAAGCGTTCAAAGCGGAACCGGCGTTACAGGAACTGTACGACGCCGATGAAGAAGTTAAAGAACTGATCGACAAATGCCGGATCCTGGAAGGGTGTACCCGTAACGCGGGTAAACACGCCGGGGGCGTGGTGATCTCTCCGACCACCATCACCGACTTTGCGCCCATTTATGCAGATGCAGAAGGGCACTTCCCGGTGACTCAGTTTGATAAGAACGATGTCGAAACGGCAGGGCTGGTGAAGTTTGACTTTCTTGGCCTGAGAACCTTGACCATCATCGACTGGGCGCTGGGCCTGATCAACCCGCGTCTGGAGAGTGAAGGGCGTGAACCGGTGCGGATCGAATCGATTCCACTGGTGGATGAGGCATCATTCCGGATGCTGCAAAACTCCGAAACCACCGCGGTTTTCCAGCTCGAATCTCGCGGGATGAAAGAGCTGATCAAACGTCTACAACCGGACTGTTTTGAAGACATCATTGCTTTGGTGGCCCTGTTTCGTCCGGGGCCGCTGCAGTCTGGTATGGTGGATAACTTTATCGACCGTAAGCACGGCCGGGAAGCGATCTCCTATCCGGATGAAAAATGGCAACATGAGTCATTAAAAGAAATTCTGGAGCCAACCTACGGCATCATTCTCTATCAGGAGCAGGTGATGCAGATCGCTCAGGTGCTGGCCGGTTACACCTTGGGTGGCGCCGACATGCTGCGCCGTGCGATGGGTAAAAAGAAACCGGAGGAGATGGCCAAGCAGCGCGCGGTGTTCCAGGAAGGGGCCGAAAATAATGGCATCGACGGTGAACTGGCGATGAAAATCTTTGACCTAGTAGAGAAATTTGCAGGTTACGGCTTTAACAAATCGCACTCCGCCGCCTATGCTTTGGTGTCGTACCAGACCTTATGGCTCAAAGCGCATTATCCTGCCGAGTTCATGGCGGCGGTCATGACGGCCGATATGGATAATACCGAAAAAGTGGTTGGCCTGATTGACGAATGTATCCGCATGAAGCTAAAAGTGCTGCCACCGGACATCAACGCGGGTCTGTATCGGTTTAACGTTGATGAAACGGGCGCGATCGTTTACGGCATCGGGGCTATCAAGGGCGTTGGTGAAGGTCCGATTGAAGCGATACTTGAAGCGCGCAACAAAGATGGCTATTTCAAAGATTTGTTCGATTTCTGTGCTCGCATCGACCTGAAGAAAGTCAATAAACGAGTGATAGAAAAACTGATTTATGCCGGAGCCCTCGATCGCCTTGGCCCTCACCGTGCTGCGATGATGGCGTCACTGGATGATGCGGTGAAAGCGGCCAGCCAGCACCATCAGGCAGAGGCTTTTGGTCAGACCGATATGTTCGGTGTTTTGACCGACGCACCGGAAGAAGTCGAGCACAAGTACACCAAAGTGCCACCTTGGCCGGAAAAAGTTTGGCTGGAAGGTGAGCGTGATACACTGGGCCTGTATTTGACCGGGCACCCAATTAACGCCTATATCAAGGAACTCGGTAAGTACACCAGTTGTCGACTAAAAGACGCCACTCCGACCCGGCGCGATCAAAGCGTTACCGTGGCCGGGCTGGTCATTGCGGCCCGAGTGATGACGACGAAACGCGGTACGCGAATTGGCATCATGACCCTGGATGACCGCAGTGGTCGTATGGAAGTGATGCTGTTCTCTGATGCGTTGGAAAGGTATGCAGAGCTGCTGGAAAAAGATAGAATTTTGGTCGTTTCCGGACAGGTCAGCTTTGATGATTTCAATGGCGGTCTTAAAATGTCGGCGCGCGAGGTTATGGATCTCGGTGCCGCACGTGAAAAGTACGCTCGTGCCTTGTCCGTATCGATCAATGCAAAGCAGATTGACGATCAGTTTTTTGAGCGCTTTAGTCAGATCCTGGAGCCTCACCGGGCAGGCACTGTCCCAGTCAATGTATACTATCAAAAGGCCGATGCCCGGGCGCGTTTGACGCTGGGTACCGAATGGCGCATTACGCCATCAGATACATTGCTAGATGAATTAAAACAGTTACTTGGCAAAAGCCAGGTAGAACTCGAATTTAACTAAAATTCGATTCTGAAGCAGAAAGAGTCGAGTAGAAAAGGATCCCTAGATGAGCCTAAATTTTTTGGAATTTGAAAAACCTATTGCCGAACTTGAAGCCAAAATCGAAGCACTTCGTGATGTTTCTCGTCACGGTGGTGAGTCAGGCGTCGATCTGGAGAAAGAAATCCAGCAACTGGAAAAGAAAAGCCTGGAGCTGAAGAAAAAAATCTTCAGTGACTTGGGTGCCTGGGAAACCGCTCAACTGGCCCGTCACCCGCTGCGTCCGTATACACTGGATTACATTGAGCA
>NZ_WXWP01000118.1:0-6801 GCF_009904765.1 Vibrio sp. V39_P1S14PM300 | reverse complement strand
TGGTTGAACCTCAACAGTATTTACCATTCATTTATTTAATGAATAAAGCAGATCTTATTTTAACTGATTCCGGTGGTATCCAAGAAGAGGCGCCATCATTAGGAAAGCCTGTACTTGTTATGCGGGATACTACAGAACGTCCAGAAGCAATCGAAGCTGGCACTGTGAAATTAGTTGGTACTGACGTTGATAAAATAGTTACAGCCTTAACTCATTTACTTAAAGACAAGCAAGCATATAAAGATATGAGTTTCGCACATAATCCATATGGTGACGGGAAAGCTTGTCAAAAAATTCTAGATATTTTAGCAAAATAATTTAATAAGTTTAACGAGAAATATATGTCTTTTGAAACAGTTTCAGTTATAGGGTTAGGTTACATAGGTCTACCAACAGCAGCAATGTTTGCATCACGCAAGAAAAAAGTAATAGGTGTAGATGTTAACCAATATGCTGTCGACACGATCAATCAAGGGAAAATTCATATTGTAGAGCCTGAACTTGATATGATCGTAAATGCAGCGGTGAAAGAGGGTTATCTAAAAGCTGTAACGACTCCGGAAGCGGCCGATGCTTTTCTGATTGCTGTCCCAACGCCTTTCCTTCCTCGTAAAGACGGAGAAGTGCCTGCACCAGACCTTTCTTACATTGAAGCTGCGAGTAAAGCGATTGCTCCCGTTTTAAAGAAAGGCGACTTAGTGATTCTAGAGTCAACGTCACCAGTTGGAGCTACCGAGCAAATGGCTGATTGGCTAGCTCAAGCGCGCTCAGATCTTACCTTTCCACAGACTCATGGGGAAAACGCTGACATTAATATTGCGCATTGTCCTGAGCGTGTATTGCCGGGACATGTCGTTCGAGAATTGGTTGAAAACGACCGTGTTATTGGTGGTCTTACACCTAAATGTTCACGACGCTCGGTAGAACTATACCAAACTTTTGTTCAAGGCGAATGTGTTATTACTAATGCTCGCACTGCGGAAATGGCAAAACTGACAGAAAACAGTTCTCGTGATGTACAAATCGCCTTTGCAAATGAGCTTTCAGTAATCTGCGATAAGCTAGATATTAATGTTTGGGAATTGATTGCCTTGGCAAATCGTCACCCACGCGTGAATATCCTTCAACCAGGCCCTGGGGTTGGTGGTCACTGTATCGCAGTAGATCCTTGGTTTATCGTTTCAAAAACGCCAGCGGAAGCCCAGATTATCCATACGGCACGAAAAGTTAACGATAGCAAACCTAACTGGGTTGTAGATAAAACAAAAATGGCCATTGCAGACTTCTTACAAGAGAATACTGATAAAACTGCAAAAGACATTACAATTGCATGTTATGGCCTAGCTTTTAAACCAGATATCGACGATCTACGTGAAAGCCCAGCGATGCAAATCGTGAAAGAAATTGCTTCTTTACATACTGGTAGTGTGATTGCTGTCGAACCTAACATTAATCAATTACCAAATTCGCTAGAGCAAGTTGAACTTCAGAGTTTTGAACTAGCAAAAGCGAATGCTGATATTCATGTAATGCTTGTTGATCATAAAGAGTTTAAAGCTGAGTCACTAAGTTCACCATATTTAGTAGATACCAAGGGGATTTGGTAATGAACGTCATTTTGCCTTTAATCGGTCGTACCGAAGCCTTATTCACACAAGATATTGAAAATCATGAAGTAGAACTGTCGCGCATTGTCTCAGAGTCAAGTTTCCTTGTGCTTGGTGGTGCAGGTTCAATTGGCCAAGCTGTAACTAAAGAAATCTTCAAGCGTAATCCTAAGAAGCTGCATGTTGTCGATATTAGTGAAAACAATATGGTAGAGCTTGTTCGAGATATCCGCAGCTCATTTGGTTACATTGATGGTGATTTCCAGACATTTGCTTTGGACATTGGTTCTCTAGAGTACGACGCATTCATAAAAGCCGATGGTAAGTTTGACTATGTATTGAACTTATCTGCGCTCAAGCATGTTAGAAGTGAAAAAGATCCTTATACATTGATGCGTATGATTGATGTAAACGTCTTTAATACAGATAAAACCATTCAGCAGTCTATTGATGCGGGCTCGAAAAAATACTTCTGTGTTTCAACAGATAAAGCCGCAAATCCAGTTAATATGATGGGAGCGTCAAAGCGTATTATGGAGATGTTCTTGATGCGTAAAAGTGAGCAAATGACAATCTCAACTGCTCGCTTTGCAAATGTCGCATTCTCTGATGGATCGCTGCTACACGGATTTAACCAACGCATCCAAAAGCGCCAACCTATCGTGGCGCCAAATGACATCAAACGCTACTTTGTTACGCCTCAAGAGTCGGGTGAACTATGTTTAATGTCTTGTATCTTTGGTGAAAACCGTGACATTTTCTTTCCGAAACTGAGTGAAGCTTTGCACCTTATCTCGTTTGCTGATATTGCAGTTAAGTACTTAGAGCAATTGGGCTATAAGCCTCACTTGTGTGAAACAGAAGAAGAAGCGCGTCAACTAGCACATACGCTTCCAGAGCAGGGTAAGTGGCCATGCTTGTTTACAACGAGTGATACCACTGGCGAGAAAGACTTTGAAGAGTTTTTCACAGACAAAGAAGAGTTGGATATGTCTCGATTTGAAAATCTGGGCATCATCAAAAATGAGCGTCTTTATGAGCAAGAGCTCCTAACTTTGTTTGAAAATAGCATTTCTGAGATGAAAGGTGAGCGAGCTTGGACTAAAGAGCAAATTGTAGAATTGTTCTTTACAATGATTCCTGATTTTGGACACAAAGAAACGGGTAAATACCTCGATAGTAAGATGTGAGTGGGGCAAGCAATGAAAGCGATATCTATTGTTGATTTTGTTAGAGATACCTACAAAACCAACGAGTTTATTCCATTGCACTCTCCAAAGTTCGATGGCAACGAAAAAGCATACGTGATGGAAACGATTGAGAGTACCTTTGTTTCTAGCGTAGGTAAGTTTGTTGATGACTTTGAAAGAAAAATTGAAGTTTACACCGGGACGGCTAAATCTGTAGCAACAGTTAATGGCACAGCGGCATTGCATGCCGCATTGTACATGGCTGATGTTCAGAGGGGAGATCTTGTAATTACGCAAGCTCTGACTTTCGTGGCAACCTGTAATGCTCTGTACCATATGGGGGCGGAGCCGATTTTTTTGGATGTCTCTCCAGTTAGTTTAGGCCTTTGTCCTAAAGCAGTGGATGAATTCTTAAATGAGTACGCTGAGGTAACTGAGACTGGTTGTATTCATAAAACAACCGGTAAACGAATTAAAGCTGTTGTACCTATGCACACATTTGGTCATCCAGTAGAGCTTGATGAGTTGGTTGCCATTTGTCTCAAATGGGATATTACTTTAGTTGAAGACGCAGCAGAAAGCCTTGGTTCTTTCTATAAGGGCAAACATACAGGTACTATCGGTGACTTTGGTGCGGTCAGCTTTAATGGTAATAAGATCATTACTACTGGTGGTGGGGGGATGGTTCTATGTAAAACTCAAGAGTTAGGTGCAAGAACTAAGCATGTTACAACAACAGCGAAAATTCCTCATCCTTATGAGTTTTTCCATGATGAGCCTGGCTTTAACTACCGTATGCCGAATTTGAATGCGGCTCTAGGTTGTGCTCAGATGGAAGTCATCGAACAGTATTTGAAGCAAAAGAGAGAACTTGCAGAGTGCTATAGTGAGTTTTTCAAGGGAACTGACTTTAAATTTGTCACTGAGCCAGATTACGCACAGTCAAACTACTGGTTGAATGCAATCATTTGTCCAGACAAGGAAAGCAGAGAAGAGGTTCTTACTAGCACAAATAGTTCAGGTGTTATGACTCGTCCAATTTGGCAACTCATGCATAGATTACCAATGTTTGAGAATGCAATACGTGGCGATCTTGCACATTCTGAATTTATCGAGGCTCACTTGATTAACCTTCCAAGTACCCCAGTGGAAATCCAACGCTAAGTAGGTTCATTTATACATGACGCAGACACAGAAAAAGGTCGCGGTTTTTACTGGTACAAGAGCAGAGTATGGTCTGCTCTTTTGGCTCTTAAAGGACATTCAAAGCGATCCAGACCTAACGCTTCAATTGCTTGTTTCTGGTATGCACCTATCGCCAGAGTTTGGTGATACATATAAGCAAATTGAAAAAGACGGCTTCAATATCGATGAAAAAATAGAGATTTTGTTGTCTTCTGATTCGGCTGTAGGAACAGCGAAAAGTATGGGGCTGGGGGTTTTGGGTTTCGCAGATGCATTATCGCGATTAGCGCCAGACGTTCTTGTCATTCTAGGGGACCGCTTTGAAGCTCTTGCTGCAGCACAAACTGCCATGATACTTCGTATTCCAATTATTCATCTGCATGGCGGAGAGATAACAGAAGGCGCCTACGATGACGCAATTCGTCATGCTATTACCAAATTAAGTTACTTGCATGGCACATCGACAGATGAGTATCGAAATCGAGTCATTCAACTGGGTGAATCGCCAGAGCGTGTAAGAAACATTGGTGCGATTGGTTTAGATCACTTGAACCGAGCGTCCTTTATGACGGTTTCTGAATTAGGTGAATCACTAAATTTTGAGTTAACTGCTCCTTATTTTGTTGTAACTTACCATCCAGTAACCTTAGGTGATGAATCTCCAGAGGAGAGTTTTCAAGCTTTGTTGGATGCCTTGGATGAATACCCTGAGTACCAAGTCATATTGACTTACCCTAATGCGGATGATGGTGGGCGACGAATTATTCCAATGCTCGAAGCTTATGCTGCCAACCACCCTAAAAGAGTGTTAGCTATACCGTCTCTTGGGCAGGTACGTTACTTGAGTTCAGTAAAACATGCGGTGGCAGTCATTGGTAACTCGTCGAGTGGGATTATTGAAGTTCCTGCTTTTAATGTTCCTACTGTGAATATTGGTTCAAGGCAAAAAGGACGTTTAGCAGCTAAAAGTGTTCTAAACGCCAACGCTACAAAAGAGTCAATCAGTAACGCGATCAACCTCGCAATAAGTCGAAAATACAAAGCTGAAGGCGAGATCGTTGTGAATCCTTATGGTCAGGGCGACAGTAGCAAGCAAGTCATCGAGATGATTAAGACGTTACGTTTTGAGCCGTGTAAATCATTCTTTGACGTAAACGTGGAACCTGATTTAAATAAGAAAGTAGAGTGAGACAACCATGACTTTGATTATTGCTGAAGCCGGTGTAAACCATAACGGTCAAGAAGAATTAGCTTTTGCTTTGGTCGATGCCGCTCACAAAGCTGGGGCTGATATTGTAAAGTTCCAAACTTTTAAAGCAAAAAACCTAGTGACAGAAGAGGCTAAACAAGCTGAATATCAAGTCACAAACACTAAAAAACAAGAGTCCCAGTTGGCGATGTTAAGCCGCTTGGAGCTGTCTTATGAGATACATCACGATCTAGTAAAATACTGTAATTCTCTTGGTATTGAGTTTTTGTCAACGGCGTTCGATTTAGAAAGCTTAGATTTCTTGGTGAATGATTTAGGCCTAACACGCTTAAAACTACCTTCTGGAGAGTTAACAAATGCCCCTCTTGTATTAGCACACGCACGTACGGGATGCGATCTTATTGTTTCTACAGGAATGGCGACACTTTCTGAAATAGAAGCAGCATTAGGGGTGATAGCCTTTGGGTACACTGCTGCTCAAGATGAAAAACCTTCAATGTTGGGTTTTCAAGAAGCGTATGCCTCAGAAGCTGGTCAAAAGGCTTTAAAAGAAAAAGTGACAATACTTCACTGCACGACTGAATATCCTGCACCAATGGAAGAGATCAATCTGAGAGCCATGGATACACTTGGTCGAGCATTTGATCTAGCGGCAGGCTATTCAGATCATAGTGAAGGAATAACGATCCCAATTGCAGCGGTGGCGCGTGGCGCAGTATTGATCGAGAAGCATTTTACATTAGATAAAAATATGGAAGGACCGGACCATAAAGCTTCTCTTGAGCCACAAGAACTAGGTGCTATGGTAAAAGCGATTCGTCAAATAGAAGTAGCACTAGGTTCTAGTGTAAAAACGCCCACAGAATCTGAAGTAAAGAACAAAGCGGTTGCTCGAAAAAGCTTAGTGGCGGCAACAGACATTAAAGAAGGGGAAGAGCTAACGGAATTGAATCTAACGATTAAACGCCCTGGTTCTGGTCTGTCGCCTTACCGCTATTGGGAGCTTATTGGTTCTAGAGCGACAAAAGGCTATAAAGCTGGAGAGCTAATCATTGAGTGATCAGCCAATGCTTCCTATTGTAATGATTGGTGGAGGCGGCCATGCCTCTGTTCTTACCGAAATATTACTTACTCAGGGAAGAGAAATTCTTGCAGTTATAAGCCCTGAAGATATAAGTCAACGTCCAGTATTTAGAGGAATGGCACATCTAAAAAATGATGAAGATGTGTTGACATTCAGTAAAGACAAAGTTCTCTTAGTTAATGGTATCGGTATGATGCCAAAATCTGGTTTTAAGCGGAAAATTAATGAGTATTTTCTCTCATTGGGTTATCGGTTTGAGACGGTCATCGCCGATAGTGCATATGTCTCGCCTTTTTCCAAAATAGAAGCAGGAACTCAGATTTTACCTATGGCGATTATTCAGACTGGGGTAACAGTGGGTAGCCATAGTATAATTAATACAGGTGCTCTGGTTGAGCATGATTGTAAAATAGGTGCTTATAACCATATTGCTCCTAAAGCAACGTTGTGTGGTCAAGTAGAGACAAAAGAAAATGTCTATATTGGAGCTGGTTCAACAGTTATCCAAGGAGTATCTATTGGCAG
>NZ_WXWP01000348.1:0-6823 GCF_009904765.1 Vibrio sp. V39_P1S14PM300 | reverse complement strand
GTCTAAATGGATTGAACAAGACAGTGCACACTGCCTGCACCCGTTTACTAACTTTAAAGCACTGAATCAAAAAGGTTCTCGTGTCATCAAGCGCGCGAAAGGCGTGTACATTTATGACGAAAACGACAACCGGATTCTGGATGGCATGGCGGGCTTGTGGTGTGTAAACATGGGCTACGACTGTCAGCCGCTGATCGATGCGGCGACCGAGCAGTTACACCAACTGCCTTATTACAACCTGTTTTTCCAGACCACCCATCCACCGGCGGTTGAGCTGTCGACGCTGCTGGCGGAAATCACGCCAGAAGGCATGAATCATGTTTTCTTTACAGGCTCCGGCTCTGAGTGTAATGACACAGTGGTGCGTATGGTTCGCCATTACTGGGCCAGCAAAGGCAAACCCTCCAAACAGACCATCATCAGTCGCAAAAATGCCTATCACGGCAGTACCATGGCTGGTGCCAGTTTAGGCGGCATGGCGTTTATGCATGCGCAGGGTGGCTTACCTCTACCGAACATTGTCCATATCGATCAACCGTATCACTTCGGTGAAGGTCAGGGTATGGATGCCAACGAGTTTGGTCTTGAGCGCGCACGCCAACTGGAAGCGAAAATTCTTGAGTTGGGTGAAGACAATGTGGCGGCCTTTATTGCTGAGCCTATACAGGGCGCCGGTGGCGTGATCATTCCACCAGACAGCTACTGGCCTGAGATTCAGCGCATTTGTGACAAATACGACATTCTGTTGGTGGTTGATGAAGTCATTTGTGGTTTCGGCCGAACCGGTGAATGGTTTGCCAGCCAAACATACAACATCAGACCGGATTTGATGTGCATGGCGAAAGGCATTACGTCCGGTTACCTGCCGTTGGGCGGTGTTATGGTGCGTGACCATGTTGCCGAGGTGCTCACGGATGCAGATACCGAGTTCGCCCATGGCTTTACCTATTCAGGCCACCCTGCGGCCTGTGCAGTTGCTATTGCCAATATCAAAGAGATGCAACGTCTCAATATTGTCAGCCGCGTTAGAGAAGAGATTGCCCCTTATTTTGCCAGCCGCTGGACTGAGTTGGCTGAGCATCCTTTAGTCGGGGAAGCGCGCAGTAAAGGCTTAGTCGGGGCGATTGAGCTGGTGAAAGACAAAGCCACACACGCCCGTTTTGCCAAAGAGATCGATGTTGGCACCCGCTGCCGCGAACACTGTTTTGCCAGTGGTGTGGTGCTGCGCGCGGTTGGCGACTCGATGATTTGTTCACCACCGCTGGTGATCAGCAAGGAAGAGATCGACCAACTGGTTGATCTGGCGAAACTCGCACTGGATAAAACGCTCGCCGACGTTCAGCAGTAGTTGACGAGGAAAAAACCAAAGCAAAGAAGAGGAAACGGAGATCCACATGGGAAAACTAAAAGCTTACTTTGGGGTAGCGTTAGGGATGACGATAGGGCTGAGCCCGATAACATCGCTTGCTGCGGAGGATAAGGTACTCAATATTTACAACTGGTCTGACTATATTGCAGAAGACACCATCGCCCAGTTTGAAAAGGAAACCGGCATTAAAGTGGTGTACGACGTGTTCGACTCCAACGAAGTGCTGGAAGCGAAAATATTGTCAGGTAACACCGGGTTTGACCTGGTGGTCCCGAGTGATTCATTCCTTGGCAGACAGGCGCAAGCGGGTGCCTTTCAGAAACTGGATAAGAGCAAGCTCACTAATTACGCCAATCTGGATCCTCGCCTGATGAAGATCCTCGCAGATTCGGTCGATCCGGATAACAACTATGCGGTGCCATACCTGTGGGGTACTACCGGTATTGGCTATAACGTAGCGAAAGTGAAAGCTGCTCTTGGCGAAGACGCACCCGTCAACAGCTGGGAGCTGGTGTTCAAACCGGAGAACATGGAAAAGCTGTCGAAATGCGGGGTGGGCTTTTTGAATGCGCCGACTGAAATCATGTCGGCAGCGCTGAATTATCTCGGCAAAGATCCCAACAGTACCGACCCGAATGACTACAAGAAAGACGCATTGGCGCTACTTAAGCAGATTCGTCCTTACGTGACGTACTTCCACTCGTCTCAATACATCAATGATCTCGCCAACGGTGATATCTGTGTTGCGATCGGCTGGTCGGGTGATGTACTGCAAGCCTCAGACCGCGCTGCTGAAGCGGACAATGGCGTTGAGGTTGCGTACTCAATTCCCAAAGAAGGTGCGCTGGCCTGGTTCGATCTGATGGCGATTCCTCGCGACGCCAGACACCCGGACAATGCGCACAAGTTCATCGACTTCCTGCTGCGTCCGGAAGTGATTGCTGAAATCAGCAACTACGTGTGGTACGCCAACCCGAATCCGCCGTCACGTGAGTTTGTTGAAGCAGATATTCTGGACGATCCGGGCATCTACCCAGACGAGGCAACGCAAGAGAAACTTTACAGCTCTAAGCCTTTGCCTCACAAAACGTCTCGTGTACTGACTCGTGCATGGACAGACTTCGTTAAAGATTAATCAGCACAATTTGGCGACCTTTTATTGGTCGCCGTTTTTGTTTTGGAGATCAGCATGACAGTGATGTCAATCGATACCGACCTTTCTCATAATTATTCTGAGCCAAAGACGCCGAAACCGTTGCTGGAAATACGCGGGCTGACTAAAGATTTTGATGGCCACCTTGCTGTTGACGCCGTGGACCTGACCATTAATCAGGGCGAAATTTTCGCTCTGCTGGGCGCATCAGGGTGTGGTAAATCCACTTTATTGCGCATGTTAGCCGGTTTTGAACAACCCACTGCCGGACAGATCATTCTCGATGGTGAAGACTTGGCCGATATTCCCCCTTATCGCCGTCCGGTGAACATGATGTTCCAGTCTTACGCGCTATTCCCGCATATGACGGTTGCCGGCAACATCGCGTTCGGCCTCAAGCAAGACGGCTTACCCGCCAAAGAGATCGAAGCGACGGTCAAGCAGATGCTCGATCTGGTCCATATGGCGGATTACGCCAAACGTAAGCCTCATCAGTTGTCGGGTGGTCAGCGTCAACGGGTCGCACTGGCGCGCAGCCTGGCGAAAAAGCCCAAATTGCTGCTCTTGGATGAACCTATGGGGGCGCTGGATAAAAACCTGCGTGAGAAGATGCAGCTTGAAGTGGTCGATATTCTTGAACGGGTCGGGGTGACCTGCGTGATGGTAACGCACGATCAGGAAGAAGCGATGACCATGGCTAGTCGTATTGCGATCATGAACAAAGGGCAGTTTGTCCAGATTGGCTCGCCAACCGACGTGTACGAGCACCCGAACTCGAAGTTTGCCGCCAGCTTCATCGGCAAAGTGAATATCTTTGAAGGAACGCTGGAGACCAACCAGAACGACCAATCTTCTGTACGCAGCCCGGATCTGCCTCAGCCTATCTTTGTGAATCACGGCATTTCCGGTGCGCCGGGTATTCCGGTGATGATTGCAGTTCGTCCGGAAAAAATGACGCTGTGCGACAACATTCATCACGGCGCCAACAGTTGCAGTGGGGTGGTGGAAGACATCGCTTATATGGGCAATCAGTCCATTTATCATGTGCGACTGGCGTCGGGCAAGCTGGTGACCGCCACGTTACAAAATACGTCGCGGCTGCGTAAAGGTATGCCGACCTGGGAGCAGAAAGTCAATCTGTGTTGGGACATGGAAAGTTGCGTGGTACTGAAGATATGAAGAAACCAGCCAAACTCAAAATTTGGCGTATTATTCCCACGCCAAAATGCCTGCTTCTGGCCGTGCCGTATGGCTGGTTGATGTTGTTCTTTATGCTGCCGTTTCTGATTGTACTTAAGATCAGTTTTGCGGAGGCGCAGATCTCCATTCCACCCTATTCAGAGCTGGTCACTTACGCAGAACAACAAATTCGCCTGCTACTCAATATTGGTAACTATCAGTATCTGTTTGAAGATGATCTGTACATTTCCTCATACCTGCACTCCATCCGGATTGCTCTGGTGTCAACGTTACTGTGTCTGCTGATCGGTTTTCCGCTCGCCTGGGCCATCGTGCATTCCAAACCATCGACACGTAATGTTCTGCTGATGCTGATCATATTGCCGTCCTGGACCAGTTTTTTGATCCGCGTCTACGCCTGGATAGGGATACTGAAAAACAATGGTCTGCTCAATAACATGTTGATAACGTTCGGTATTCTCGATGAACCACTGCGCATCTTGCACACCGACTGGGCAGTGTACATCGGAATTGTGTACACCTATCTGCCGTTTATGGTATTGCCTCTGTATACCGCTTTGATGCGAGTGGATTACTCATTGATTGAAGCGGCCAGCGACTTAGGCGCTAAGCCGTTTACCACGCTGTTCAGCATTCTGGTGCCGCTGACCCGTGCGGGTATCATCGCCGGCTCCATGCTGGTGTTCATACCAGCGGTGGGTGAGTTTGTGATTCCTGAATTGCTCGGCGGTCCGGATTCGATTTTGATCGGTAAAGTCTTGTGGCAGGAGTTTTTCAACAACCGAGACTGGCCAGTCGCTTCGGCCGTGGCAACGGTGATGTTGCTTATCCTGATGGTGCCGATCCTGTGGTTCCATCGCTATCAGAAACGTGAGCTGGAGGCACAAGGATGAACAGTATTCCCGTTTACAACACCCGATGGAAATGGGTGATTCTCGGAGCCGGTCTGACCTTTTTGTATCTGCCGATCCTGATCCTGATTATCTACTCGTTCAATGAAAACCGCCTGGTGACGGTCTGGTCTGGGTTTTCGGTGAAATGGTACTTCGAACTGCTGCAAGATGACTTGTTGATGGGCGGGGTAAAACTGAGCCTGCTGATTGGTTTTTTGTCGGCGAGCGCTGCGGTGGTGCTTGGTATCATCGCCGCGTTTGTGTTAAACCGCTTTGGCAAGTTCCGCGGTGAAACTGGCTTTGCGTTTATGATCACCGCACCATTGGTCATGCCGGAAGTCATTACCGGGTTATCGCTGTTGCTGCTGTTTATCGCACTCGGGCAAGTGTTTGACCTGTTCAGCCACCGAGGGATGATGACCATCTGGATTGCGCATGTGACCTTCTGTACCGCGTACGTCACGGTGGTGGTCAGTTCGCGTTTGCAAGAGGTTGATCGCTCAATTGAAGAAGCGGCCATGGATCTGGGCGCACCGCCCTGGAAAGTGTTTTTCCAAATCACACTACCCAGCATTGCTCCGGCGATCGTGGCGGGTTGGTTGCTGGCGTTTACACTGTCACTGGATGATCTGGTGATCGCAAGTTTTGTGTCCGGTCCGAGCGCGACGACCTTGCCGATGGTGGTATTCTCTAGTGTGCGTTTGGGGGTGAGCCCGAAAATCAACGCTCTGGCGACGCTGATCATTCTGGCGGTATCCTGTGCTACGTTTATAGCCTGGTGGGTGATGGCAAAAGCCGAGAAACGCCGCTTGCAGGAGATAAAGATGGGTCTTCAATAGCTTACGGGTAAGGCCAGTCATCGACATACAATAACAATACGCGCCCCTTTTGCCCGGCATCTGGGGCGCGAATAACAACGAGAAGGTAGCAGCATGGATAGAGACATGGATGTGGGAAAACAGCTGAGAACAATACGTACCATGCGTGGTTTATCACAGCGGGAGCTGGCTAAACGCAGCGGAGTGACCAACTCCATGATCTCTCAGATCGAACAAAATCAGGTTAACCCATCGGTGGGTTCATTGAAAAAAATACTCGATGCGATTCCGATCTCCATGGGCGAGTTCTTCACGCTGGATGTCGAAACGCAGCACGATGAAATTTTCTTCTCCCCGGAACAATTGACTGACCTCGGTGATGGCAGCCTCCAACTGTGGCTGGTGGGCGCCAAAAGGGAAGGGCGGCAACTCGCCATCATGCGTGAGATTTATCCGCCAGGCGCCGATACCGGAACCGATTTTATGCAGCACGACGGCGAAGAGGGCGGTGTTATCTTGCGCGGCGAAATTGAAATCACGGTTGGTAACCAAACCCGGGTGCTGAAAGCTGGTGATTCGTACTACTTCGAAACCCGCAAGCCGCACCGTTTCCGTAACAAAAGCCGCCTAGAATGTGAGCTGATCAGCGCTTCCACTCCTCCCACATTTTAACCCTTGCTTTCATACATGGCGGCGTAGCGTCGCTGTGTGCATGTTATTATTAGTCGACATAAAAGGAACAGTGCTACGTCTCATGATTATTCTGTGAGTGTATTGATGAATGTGGCCTACTAAAAGTTGTATTTGTAATTTTCTCCAGATTAAGTTTGATTTAGTTCTTATATGCGTTAAGTGGCACTTGATTGAAGGTTAGGCATTTCGTTGTATATAGACCTTGTTTATGTAATTGGTATCAATTATGAGAAAAAATAATGGTCGTATTTCTATAAATAGTAAGTCTTTAAAATTATTGAGAAAAAAAATTGTCTAAGTCAGGAAAAGCTTGCCAGAGAATGTTTTGAAAGACGTCTATCTGTCTCTGTCGGATCGATAAAACGAGCGGAAGCTGGTAGGAATGTCTTATACAGAACAGCCGTAGACTTATCCAAGTATTTTAACGTACCACTGTCGGTAATAGTTGAAGATACAATTCCTACATCTTTGTGGCATTACTGTAAGCGCAGCAACGTTTCGGCTAGCCAATGTGTAGGTAGAGATTGGGAGCTCAACCAGCTCGAGCTACTTTTTCTCAGGTCGAAAACAGAAAGGGTGAGTGTTTTTGTTCATGGAAAAAAAGGTGTTGGGAAGAGCCATCTAATTAAATTTTTTGTAACGAATCGCGCAAGAAATGGAGATAATGCGCTTTATATATCGGACAGCGATTCTACTT
>NZ_WXWP01000336.1:0-6826 GCF_009904765.1 Vibrio sp. V39_P1S14PM300 | reverse complement strand
TAAGAGTACGGTCAGAGACAGAACGGTTGGAATCTCCCACTGAGTCCCGACCAAAAGCATCTTTACACCAATAAACATCATAATGAACGCCAACGCCGGTTTGAGGTAAATAAACTTATCCATCATCCCCTGCAATACAAAATACAGTGAACGCAACCCCAACAATGCAAATACGTTTGCCGCCAAAACCAGGAACGGTTCGCGGGTGACTGCAAAAATCGCCGGAATGGAATCCAGTGCAAACATCACATCCATAAAGGCTATTACACCGACGACGATCATCATCGGTGTTACCATCCACGTCCCCTGCTCTTTAGTCCATAGCGCATTACCACGAAAGTCACTGGATACCTGGGCAAACTTTCGTATCAGTTTTTCTGGCATTGGGCTGAGTTCTTCCTCACCTTTATCTATCGCCAGTTGAATACCTGTCCAAATCAGGAAGGCGGCAAACACATAAAGAAGCCAGTGATAGTCAGCCAGTAACTGAGCACCTACGGCAATCATGATCGCTCTCAGGCAAAGTGCACCAACTACACCCCATAACAACGCACGCGGACGCAGAGATTCAGGTACAGAGTATTGATGGAAAATAATCGCAAATACAAACAAGTTGTCGACGCTGAGTGACTTCTCTAGCAGATAGCCAGTAATGAAGGATACCGTGGCTTTTTCAGCTGAATAATTGCTGCCCGGCGCATAGAGATCCCAGAATAAATAGATGCTAGCGGCAAACAGGAACGCCAGAAGAAACCAGAACACACTCCAGACAACCGCTCTGCGAATGGTGATTTTTCCACCACGCGTCTGCCAGACGTCAAGCGATACGAGGAAGAGAGTCAATAGGCCGAAGCCCAGATAGGTCATTGGGGTCATGAGTCCTCCTTTGAGCGGAAGGATCCTGTTGGTGTAATCAACCGAGTTCAGAAACCGTCCGCAAACAACAATGGCTGATCAAACACGATCAACCTTGATTGCGTTGGTCTCGTCGAAACCACGTACTCAAAGAGACGAAGTTTATACTTACCGGATAGACAGAGGTCTAACGAGATGACGATAAGTAAACCAGAGGCGACTACTCCCCAAACAGGGCGAATTCTAATCCTCCGATGGCTTTACGTCTATGAAAAAAATCAAAAAGGAGCAAGATTTCCTGCTCCTTTTTCATTAGGACAAAGATAAGATGAATTGTTGTTAATCAGATACCACCCATTGGTACCAGATAAACTAAGGCTGACCAGACACCGACCCATGTTACTACCAGAGCTATGTCAATCCAGTCGCGTCTCCACATATTTCCTCCGGTCATTCAGACAGTTCCTGATGAAATGAAACGCCGATCTAACCAGAGCAACAAGCGTGCCAGACTAGGTTATTTAATCACCACCTCAGTTTTGTCCTTTCTGTTTAGCTTGGTTGGCTCTGCACTTAACAGCTCAATAAAACAATCCGCCATCGACACGCATGTGACCAGGCCATCGCCCTTCATGTTCAGTAATGCTTCATAGCCTTCCTTGCCCTTCATGGTATAAGCCGATGAAGTGCCGCGATAAAGCTTATCGAATTCAATAGCTTGCCAACCTACGTTCGGCGAGTATAGCTTTAGATTGCAAATACGTTTTCCGGCTTCAGCGTTGGCATCATACTCGTAACTCAGATTAAACGTATAAGGGTACGAACCCGAACCAGTTCCTTCCACACCATTGTTAGTCGCATTATTGATGGCTCCTTCCAGCGCAGCGGCAACATCACGTCCTAGAACTTCGTATACACCGATCGGAACGGCAAACGGCAGTAACTTTCCGGCAATATCGGCAACCGAGACGTCACCGGCATTCAGCGAGTTACGCACCCCTCCAGCATTATGAATCGCGAACTGTACGTTCATTCCCCGCTGGTTCATGGCGAAGTGGAACGATTCTGCCACCAGAGATGCCAACTGGCTCGGACCTTTATCATCTGGAATCCGCACATGCCGGAGCATGTCATCCGCGGTAGCAATGATTTGTTGCTGCAGTTTGCGTACGCGTGGAATGTATTTGTCCAGCAGGATCCCCTGAACGGTTTTATCTTTCTTGCACACGATGACGTTAGGATGGTTATTAAGATAATCACACGCCGCATGATGCGTTTCATCATCGCCGGTTTCACTCATGCTGGCGTCCAAAAATAATCGACGTCCCAGCAACAATTCGTTCTGACCGTGAAATGCAGCAACTCGCCCGCTTGCATCAAAATCAATCATGCAATGACCGATGCTTAATGCATGATATCCGGCCTGTACAACATACGTATCGTTGATGCGAACACCGTATTCATCGTCTTTTTCAAGGCCAATGTCACTGAAATCGCCTTGAAGGCGGTGACTGTGGCCACCGACGATCAAGGATATCCCGTTCACTACCTCAGCCAGAGCCAAATCGGCGTCGTAGCCAAGATGGCTTAAAAGGATAATTTTATTGATGCCTTGTGCGTTGATCGCAGCAACCGTTCTTTTGGCCGTTTCGGTTGCATCAACAAAAGGTGTATCTGAATCCGGGTTAGAAATGTCCACCATTTTGTCGAGGGACAAACCAAAAATAGCGACCTTTTCGCCGTCAATATCTTTCGTTATCCAATCGGCCGTTGCTGTGTGTGGTTGATAACTGTGAACGCGCGGATGAGAACCTATTGTGGCGGCCTTACTCGGGCTTTCGTTGCTCAGATCCCAGTTGCCCGCTAGAAAAGGAAAACGGATACGTTCAACAAAATGCGCGACTGGTTCATTTCCCATATCCAGCTCATGATTTCCCAGTGTCATCGCGTCAATATTTAACGCATTGAGCATGTCGGCATTCGCCTTACCTTTAAACAGCGAAAAATACAGTGTCCCCTGGAAACAGTCCCCAGCATGCAGGAAAAGGAAACCGCGTTTCATCCGCGCAGCATCATCACGAAGCTGACCCACGCGTGTGGCGATACGGGCAAAACCACCTGCACTGACATATGGATGAATGCGTTGACCGTGGATGGTCAGGTCTAACTGCAGTGACGTTGGTTCAAAATAGGAATGGGTGTCATTAATGTGTGCCAGTGTCAATCTCACCGGTTTATTGCTTTTTTGTGTCATATTCTTTCTCTTTTATTCCATTCCATCCTAGCGCACCGATCATGACAGAATCGTGACTTTTATGAAACGAGGATGCAAAGAAATTTATTTAAGCAGACGACTGACTGTATAACACCGACGTGCATCACAAGGTTCTGTGAGCTAAATATCTGCTTATATTGATTTTTTCAATTATGCTTAATAGTAAGCAACTAACTTGCTGTAAATGAACGTTGACATCGAGCGTGCCTTCTTTTTTTGCATCTCACCCGTCTCAGCGCCTTCGTTCGCAGCTCCCCGGAACAGCAAGGAATGTCAGTATGCAGTTAGATAGAGTAGAAATTTCAGGATTCCGTGGCATTCGTCGCCTGTCATTGTCGTTTGATGAGTTGACGACATTGATTGGCGAAAACACCTGGGGCAAGTCATCCTTGCTCGACGCCCTGTCCGTCGCACTGCCAGCGGATGGCGAACTTTATCAATTTGAGATGATGGATTTTCATGTCGATTACTCGATTTCACATCCTCAAACCCAGCATCTGCAAATTGTACTCAGCCTGATCGCCAGCGACAGGCATGAGTTGAAAGCCGGTCGATATCGAAGAATCAAACCATTGTGGGTCGAAGATCAAGACGGAAATCACCGGATTTACTACCGGATCAGTGCATCAAGAAACTTGTATGAC
Source organism: Vibrio sp. V39_P1S14PM300 (assembly GCF_009904765.1). Classification (NCBI taxonomy): domain Bacteria; kingdom Pseudomonadati; phylum Pseudomonadota; class Gammaproteobacteria; order Vibrionales; family Vibrionaceae; genus Vibrio; species Vibrio sp. V39_P1S14PM300. Next base: position 3,052 of record NZ_WXWP01000336.1, on the reverse strand, counting down.
ATTACCACCACCTACGCGTTCCTAGATGCCAAAGGCAATCCCAAATCGTTACACCATGCTGACAAACTGGCAAAAGAGTTGATGAGCTTACATCCGGTGATTCGCTTGCGAGACTCACGCCGCTTTGATCGCCCAATCAGCTCCACTGACCCGGTTAACGCGCGTGTTGAAAAACGCATCAATAACACGTGTCGACGACTAATGGCGATTCCCGGACACGTGAACAAAGGCGAAATGAAAAGCAGTCTCGCATCGATGAACTCATTGATTGAACACTACTTCTCTTTCAAAAGTCAAAGTCGTAAAAACCCGAGAAAACAACGGGACGGTGTGTTCTTCACTTCTTCGCCCAGCGACAGCAATCTAAGTAAAATTGTTGAAGAAACTCGCAACAAGCAGACCCGGCTGCTGTTAATGGGGCTGCTGAATGCTTATCTGCAAGCCAAAGGGCCCAATGATTTGCGTCGCTGCGCGCGGCCGCTATTGATTATTGAAGACCCAGAAGGTCGGCTTCACCCGACTCACCTGGCACGCGCCTGGAGTTTGCTGCAACTTCTGCCCATGCAAAAAATTCTGACCACCAACAGTGCCGATTTACTGCGTCAGTTGCCTTTGAATTCGATCCGGCGCCTGGTTCGTCAGTCAGACAAGACCGTCGCGACTTATTTGCCCACTCAACGGTTAGGCAAAGACGAATTGCGCCGCATCGGATTCCACATCCGCTTTCATCGCTCGGGCGCTCTGTTCGCCCGATGCTGGTTACTGGTTGAAGGTGAAACCGAAGTCTGGCTTTTTAACGAACTGGCGAATCAGTGTGGTTACAACCTGGCAGCAGAAGGCGTACAAATCATTGAATTTGCCCAATCCGGGTTAAAATCTCTTATCAAGGTCGCAAAAGCCTTTGGCATTGACTGGCACGTGGTGACCGACGGTGACCCGGCAGGTAAAAAATACGCGCATACGGTCAGAAACATGCTGGGGCATGATCAGGAACGTCATCGGTTGACTGAGCTGCCGGACAAAGACATCGAACATTATTTATACGCCCACGGATTTGAAAATTTCTTCAAAGACATGGTGAAGATCCCGCACGACCATCCGATCCCAGCCAAAAAAGTGGTCACTCGGGTGCTCAAGAAGCACGCCAAACCGGATCTGGCTCTGGCCATCGTGTCGCATTGTGAAGAACGTGGCATGGAATGCATCCCACTTTTACTGCGCTGGACGCTTAAACGAGTCATTACCATGGCAAACGGCAACACTTAAGGTTGGCAAGCACCGAGCAAAAAAAGGCACTCCATCATGGAGTGCCTGTATCTAATATAATTGCAATGTGCTGATACAAATCAATCGGGGGTTAACCTCAAGCTGCCCTCACTGAGATTGCGTCTCAGCGACTACCTTTGAGCTCACTTTAGGTTGGGTTGATTTCTGGTGTAACCACAATCCTGAGGCTTTCATTAGATAACCAAACAGGCCACCTAGCAGCAGGGACGGCACCACAAGTTGCCAATCACCGCCAGCTGCGAATGTGGCACACGAACCAATAAACGTGCCAGGGATATACCCAAGCCAGGCTTGCTTAGCCTGAATACACATAAAGAAAGCCACAATCGCGGTAATCACATAACCCAGAATTTCCAGGCTGATATACTGCGACGATTTGATGATCACGATTGCCCAAAACACCCCCGTCATGTTGGTGAGCAGGCTTTCGCCCAAACCTTTCAGTCCACTATTTGGTGTAGCAAAGTAACTGGTGCAGCCCAGAAACCCAGCCCAGGAAAGTAAGCCCAATGACACAGCTATCCATCCCCAAACACCAGATAAAATTCCGGTAGTTAACGAAATAGCAACCAGTGTATTCATATATTCCTCGCGTGTGCCAACGACCCCATCAGGCCTGTGCAACATCAGTGAATCAAGCGAGAATATTAAAACCAAATCGAACAACTTTCCTGACAAAGATCACAATTAGCATTCAATTCGGACATAGGTTTTCATCATTATGTCTACGCAAACGTTTATTCAACATTTATCGTTATAAATATCGTATTCGAATCCATGACATGAATTGCAAATAGCTTCCATCAATTTTGTTGATGAATGGATGCGCGGTGGTTATCATCCCCCAACTTACAACACTGTAGGCTGCCCTTTCATCATTCTTAAACCTTCCCGTTTGATGCATTCAGCTAACGGGTTTTCAGCCATGTCCGAGCGCCAAATGAACGACAGGGTTCGTTCCATATCCAGCTCAGGAACGTTAAGCGCGACCAGTTGGCCACTGTGAATAAATTTGGCTACATCCAGATAAGGCAAACAGGTCAGATAGGGGCCGTTGGCAACCAGAGAGCGCAGCACCGGTACGTGCTCGTATTCACGCCAGACATCCAAATCTTCAATCAAATGATGGATTGAGCTGTCAAAGACTTTGCGCGTACCAGAACCATGCTCACGCAACACCCATTTGGCTTGCTCGAGCTGTGCCAGACTGACCGTTTCTCGTTTGGCAAACGGGTGGTGCGCAGATGCGACAACCGTAAGATGGTCGCGACACCACACCATTTGATGGAGGCGATTATCATCGCATCGCCCTTCTATCACGCCGAGATCGTATTTGTAGTCCAATACCCCCTGAATCACACCATTGGTGCTTTTCACTCCGAGAGAAATGCGCATTTCAGGAAAATCATTATCAATAATACTGATGAGGTCAGGCACCAGATGTTCCGCTGGTGTCTGGCTGGCGCCCAGACGAATTTCACCACTGAGTAAGTGCTGCTCGTAGAACCCCATTTCGATCTGCTGGGCGTCTTGTAATAATCGTTTAGCTTTAGGCCGTAGCCACATCCCCCAATGCGTCAGCGCCATTTGTTTGCCCTGACGTTCGAACAGGGGCCGTCCGAGCATTTTTTCCAGTTGGGCAAGCGACATACTGGTCGCCGATTGTGTCAGTGCAAGCTTGTCTGCGGCTTGGCTGACGCTGCCTGTATCTGCGACGGCATCAAATACTGCAAGTTGTTTTAATGAGTACCGCACTGTCCATCCT
>NZ_WXWP01000333.1:0-6852 GCF_009904765.1 Vibrio sp. V39_P1S14PM300 | reverse complement strand
ACCAGTAGTAGGCACTATGCTTACTCCAACCCCTACAATAAAAAATAGCCTTATAGTGGAGTCGTTTATGACCGCGCGTGAAACTCTGATGCCGGTTCTTCTTGAAAAAGTGTACAAGCTTATTCAAGACAAACTCGAGCTTGCTCATCAACCCCTCGTAACTCAACTTGCGCAACATTTATTTAGCAACATTTCTCAAGATGATTTGATTGAGAGAAATGAATCCGACCTTTATGGTGCGGTGGTCAGCTTGTGGCACCACATCAATGATAAGAAGCCGGATGAGTTATCAGTCAGGGTGTTTAACCCAACCGTCAGCCGACAGGGCTGGCAATCGACACACACTATCGTAGAAATCGTCCTTCCTGACAGTCCTTTCCTTGTTGACTCCATCAAAATGGCGCTAAGCCGCCTAGACCTTGTTTCCCACCTGATGCTTCACGGTCCGACACAGATCGAACGTGATGAAACCGGTGACGTAACCGGGATCAACAATGGTGAAGGGGTATTCCAGTCTCTGTTCCATGTGGAAGTTGACCGCCTGAGCAGCAAAGAGGAAATGGCGTCGCTCAAACAGGAATTGCTCAGCATTCTTGAAGATACTGCTCTGGTCGTGAAAGACTGGCGATCCATGGTCGACAAACTGGAAACGGTAACCGGCAACCTGGAGAAACATAAGAAAGAGATCCCGATCGAAGGGGATCGTTTTGAAGAAACGATCAAATTCCTGCGTTGGCTGGGGGATCATAATTTCACGTTCATGGGGTACAAGGAATACGATCTTGTCTCAGTGGATGGCGTAACCGAATTACGTCCGACCAAAGAAAAAGGCCTGGGCCTGTTCCAAGATGATAGCCGTGTACGCAGCGTAAAGCTGACGGAGTTTTCTGATTCCGCTCGTCTGGAAGCGAAGAAACCCTACCTGTTGATTGTGACGAAAGGAAACAAACAGTCTCGTATTCACCGTCCTGCTTACACCGACTACATCGGAATTAAGAAGTTTGACAAAAACGGTAAGGTTATTGGTGAACATCGCTTTACTGGCCTGTACACCTCTGCGGTTTATAACCAGAGTGTGGAAAGCATTCCGCTGATCCGCGAGAAGGTGGAACGTATCCTGAAAGCCAGCGGCTATCGCGAAGGCTCCTATTCTTACAAAGCGCTACACAACATCATGGAGAACTACCCACGTGATGAGCTGCTGCAAGCAAAAGAAGAAGAATTGCTTGAAGTGGGGATGGGTGTAGTTCAGATGCAGGATCGCGATCTGCTGCGCTTGTTTGTCCGTAAAGACCCGTTTGGGCGTTTCTTCAGTTGTATGGTCTATGTCACCAAAGATCGTTACAACACGGAGCTACGCCGACAAACTCAGCGTATATTGAAAAACTATTTTGGTTGTGAACAAGAAGTCGAGTTCACCACTTACTTTTCTGAAAGCCCACTGGCGAGAACGCACTATATTGTTCGTGTTGACAACAACAATATGGACGTTGATGTAAAACTGATCGAGCAAAACTTAATGGAAGCATCTTCAACCTGGGATGATCGTCTGTCTGACGCGATCGTAGCTAACTTTGGTGAAAGCAAAGGCCTGCCTTTGTCAAAAGAATACCTGCGCGCCTTCCCACGTTCTTACAAAGAAGATGTCATGCCAGGCTCCGCCGTGGCGGATATTGAGCGACTGGAAGCACTGAGTGATGATCATAAACTCGGCATGTTGTTCTACCGTCCACAAGAAGAAGCATCCGATTCCAAAGCAGTACGTCTCAAGCTGTATCACCGTGACGAGCCAATTCACTTGTCTGATGTGATGCCAATGCTGGAAAATCTTGGTCTTCGTGTTATCGGCGAATCGCCGTACGAAGTGACTAAGTCCAACGGTCAGACATACTGGATCCTGGATTTCTCAATGCTGCATAAGAGTGAGAAAACTGTGGATCTTCGTGAAGCTCGTGATCGTTTCCAACAAGCATTTGCCGCCATTTGGGCCGGTAACCTGGAAAGTGACGGCTTTAACCGTTTGGTATTGGGCGCATCACTGACAGGACGTGAGATTTCGATCCTTCGCGCTTATGCACGCTACATGCGCCAGGTTGGCTTCCCATTCAGTCAGCAGTACATTGAAGACACACTAAACCATTATCCAGATTTGGCGAAAGGTTTGGTGGAGCTGTTCTCGAAGCGCTTTGATCCAAAAACCAAAGGCAGCCAGAAAGGACAAGCGGATCTCATTGCCAATATTACTGAGCAGCTGGATCATGTCGAAAGCCTGGATGATGACCGTATCTTACGTCGCTACATGGAAATGATTACCGCGACGTTGCGCACAAACTACTACCAGCTTGATGAGAACAAACAGCCAAAACCTTGGTTGTCTCTGAAGATGAAGCCAAGTGAGATTCCAGAAATCCCACAACCAGTACCTGCCTACGAGATCTTTGTGTATGCACCGGATATTGAAGGTGTTCACTTGCGTGGTGGTAAAGTAGCCCGTGGTGGTCTGCGTTGGTCTGATCGTCAGGAAGATTTCCGTACCGAAATTCTCGGTCTGGTGAAAGCGCAACAAGTTAAAAATACGGTTATCGTACCGGTGGGTGCAAAAGGTGGTTTCGTTTGTAAACGCCAGCCATCATTGACGACCCGCGATGAGATCTTTGCAGAAGGACAACGTTGTTATAAGCGCTTTATCCGTGCATTACTTGACGTTTCTGACAACATCATTGAAGGGGAAGTGATTCCGCCTCAGAGCGTTGTGCGTCATGATGAGGATGACCCATATTTGGTTGTTGCTGCGGATAAAGGTACCGCGACATTCTCAGATCTGGCGAACTCGGTGTCTGCAGAGTACAACTTCTGGTTGGGCGACGCGTTTGCGTCTGGCGGCTCAAACGGCTATGACCACAAAGCCATGGGTATCACGGCGAAAGGTGGCTGGGAATCGGTGAAACGTCATTTCCGTGAAATGGGCATCGATTGTCAAACCACCGATTTCACTGCGGTGGGTGTCGGTGATATGGCGGGAGATGTGTTCGGTAACGGCATGCTGCTGTCAAAACACATCCGTCTGCAGGCAGCCTTTAACCACATGCATATCTTCATTGATCCAACCCCAGATGCAGCAAGCAGTTGGAAAGAACGTGATCGCTTGTTCAAACTGCCGCGTTCAAGCTGGGAAGATTATGATCCTAAACTGATTTCCAAAGGGGGCGGCATCTTCTCACGCCGGGCCAAGTCGATTTCACTGACGCCGGAAATTCAGAAGATGCTGGGTACCAAGAAGGCATCGGTAGCGCCGAATGATCTGATTAAAATGATCCTGAAAATGAAAGTGGATCTTCTGTGGAACGGCGGGATCGGAACTTACGTTAAGGCTTCGACGGAAACGCACACTGACGTAGGTGACCGTGCGAATGATGTACTGCGTATCGATGGTCGTGAATTGCGAGCCAAAGTGGTGGGTGAAGGTGGTAACCTGGGCATGACGCAACTTGGCCGAATTGAGTACGCTCTGACTGGCGGTCGCGTGAACACCGACTTTGTCGATAACGTTGGCGGTGTTGACTGTTCAGATAACGAGGTCAACATTAAGATCTTCCTTAATGGCTTAGTGGCGAATGGCGATCTTACGATCAAACAGCGCAATACGATCCTGGAATCGATGGAAGACGAAGTTGGCGAGATCGTTCTGGAAGATGCCTACTGTCAGTCTGAGTCCATTTCAGTGACTGAACAGCAGGGCGTTTCTACCGTGAAAGAACAGATCCGCTTTATCCATACTCTGGAGAAAGCTGGTCAGTTGGATCGGGCATTGGAATACATCCCAGATGATGAAACGCTGTTGGAGCGTGAGAAGCAAGGCCTGGCGCTGACTCGCCCTGAACTTTCTGTTCTGGTTGCGTATGGCAAAATGGTGTTGAAAGAACAGTTGGTACACGATGATATCGCCAACGATGAATATCATGCGCAGCAGTTAATCAACTACTTCCCGACTGAGTTACGCCGTAACTATTCTCAGTATATGCAGAACCACCCGTTGCGAGCGGAAATTATCGCAACAGCGCTGGCGAACCAAATGGTGAATGAAATGGGCTGTAACTTTGTCACCCGTCTGCAAGAAGAGACTGGTGCCAATGTAGTTGATATCGCTAACGCTTATGCGGCATCCCGTGAGATCTATGGTCTGGACAAAGTGCTTCAGCAGATTCGAGAGCTAGACAATAAAGCGGAAGCGCAAACGCAATACGATTTGATGTTTTATGTTCGTCGTACGTTACGTCGACTGGCTCGCTGGTTACTGCGAAATCGCACTGGTAAGCAATCGGTGAAACTGCTGGTGGAACTGTATCAGTCCGATGTGAACACCATTACCGAGAAGCTGGATGATATGCTGGTCGAATCGGAAGTGGCTGAGCACAATGAGATGGCACAGGCGTGGATTGAGAAGGGCATCTCGGCTGAATTGGCCAATTATGTCGCACGTTTGTCTAGCCTGTACTCAGTACTGGATATATCAACAGTGTCCCGTGAAAAAGGCAAAACTGTTGAACAAACCGCCAAACTGTATTTCAATTTGGGTGACCGTTTGTCATTGCACTGGTTCCTGAAACAAATCAATAATCAGGCGGTGGATAATAACTGGCAAGCGCTGGCTCGTGCGGCCTTCCGTGAGGATCTGGATTGGCAGCAACGTCAGTTGACTGGTCAGGTTCTGAGCTGCAGCTGTGCACCTGAAGAGTTGGATGTTATGCAAGCGCTGGAAGACTGGATTCAGGCCAACGAAGTCTCACTACAACGTTGGGACAACATTCTCAATGAGTTCAAAGTGGGGTCAGTACATGAATTTGCGAAATTCTCTGTGGCATTGAGAGAATTGATGCTATTAAATTTGAATTGTGCTGCAAATGAGTAAATAATAAGGCCCCGTTTATACGGGGCTTTTTTCTTTCGGAGGCACAATGCTTTACCGTCTAGCCAGAGCTGGCTTTTTTCAACTTGATGCCGAAAAGGCACATGATCTTGCAATTCAGAATTTCAAACGTTTCACCGGCACTCCTCTCGATCTTCTTTACCGTCAACAACTTCCACACCGACCGGTCGAATGCATGGGACTGACTTTCCGCAATCCAGTTGGTCTGGCCGCGGGTCTGGATAAAAACGGAGAATGTATCGAGGCATTCGATGCAATGGGGTTCGGCTTTGTTGAGGTGGGAACCGTTACGCCTCGCCCTCAACCAGGCAACGACAAACCACGTCTTTTCCGTTTAGTTGAAGCGGAAGGCATTATCAACCGGATGGGGTTCAACAACCTGGGTGTGGATAATCTGATTGAGAATGTTAAAAAAGCGAAGTTCGAATGTGTACTGGGTATCAACATTGGTAAGAACAAAGATACGCCAATTGAAAAGGGCACTGAAGACTACTTGATTTGTATGGAGAAGGTGTACGAATACGCCGGCTATATCGCAGTGAACATCTCCTCTCCGAATACTCCTGGACTTCGTTCTCTGCAGTATGGAGATGCTTTAGATGAACTGCTGTCATCTTTAAAAGAGAAGCAGTCGGCACTGGCGGAAAAGTATGGCAAATACGTACCGCTCGCCCTGAAGATCGCGCCGGATCTTAGTGACGAAGAGATCACCCAGATCTGTGAATCGTTGATCAAAAATAATATCGATGGCGTCATTGCAACCAACACCACGCTCGACCGCACTATGGTGGAAGGAATGAAGCATGCGAACGAAGCCGGTGGATTAAGTGGACGCCCGGTTCAGTCGCGCAGTACGGAAGTCGTACGTCGTCTTCACGAAGAGCTGGGTGACAAGCTGCCTATTATTGGGGTGGGTGGTATCGATTCGTACGTATCGGCCAAAGAAAAGCTGCTGGCCGGCGCCAAGCTGGTTCAGGTGTACTCTGGTTTTATCTACCATGGTCCGGGATTGGTGCGAGACATCGTTAAGAATCTTTGATTGAGTGACACCGTCACCCTCAAATTTAGTCATGGCAATTCGTTTTTTAAAGAGGAAGTGAAAATTCATTTCCTCTTTTTTTTTATCAATACGCTCATAGAATTACAGTAATTGTCGGCAAAGGTAATTAAGCGTTTTACCTTGGAAGTTTAATTATAAACTGAATTTGAGAGTTGGAACGATGCTTAAACCCAGTGATAAATGGACTTGGTATTATGAAGACAGGGAAGGCTACTTAATGCTGGACCTGGGCGAAGACATGATATTCAAGACCAATCTAGAGCGTAAACTGCTTGTCGATTGTGCCGTTGGCATCAACGAATTTTCGGTTGATGATGCATCTGCATTCCAAACGTTTAAAGAACAAATTTCTCTTCTGCCTCTGAGCGAGCCGCGTCAGGCGGAATTGGCACTTTATTGTGTTGCTGCGAAGCGATTCCATAAGCCTGTTCAGCCTAAAAGTTGGTTTTTTGATGCACAGGGTGACGAATGTCAGCCCTCTGAAGGTGACATCGTTAAACTTAGCAACAGCGCCAGTTCGGGCCATTTCATCGTGTTAGAGGTAGGGGATAACGCCAGCTTAGTTGCATACATCGATCTTGAAGAATTCCAGATGTCAGGCAGTAAGTCTCTTGTGTTTGGTCAGGCTATTAAGGTGATGCACGACCGTATGTTGTTGGCCAACCAGTTATTTCAAACCCACTCATACGCTATGGTGGGCTAATCACTTTCCCTATACATTTGTTTCGTTCCTTTTGTTTCATTTCCTATATCGGCCTCTGAGCCGATTTTTTTTGTCCGCAATTCGGCCAGAAATCGCTCTTATCACCACCAATTCTGAACGCGAGAAAGCAGGGACACCCAGAGCAATTGAACACCATCATGG
>NZ_WXWP01000098.1:0-6908 GCF_009904765.1 Vibrio sp. V39_P1S14PM300 | reverse complement strand
GTTCTGACCACAGTCAACAATCACCAAAACGCCGATCAGATCATCGAGAGTTTGTTGCGCCATCAACTGGCGGCATGCATCCAAACGATTCCTATCAACAGTCATTATGTTTGGGAAGGTGCTGTATGTCGTGATGACGAGATATTGATGGTGATTAAAACACGTTGTGCATGTTATGAGGCACTTGAACGGGAAGTGTTAGCGGTTCATGAATACGAAGTTCCGCAGATCGTACAAGTGCCGATTATCGATGGCTTCAATCCTTATTTAAGCTGGTTACAGGCCAATACGCAGGTTTAGCGAAACCGGGATTGCGCGATCATGATGCACAACGATGTGATCGCGCCCAATGTGTCACACAGCATGTCCTTTTGAGCATCCCAAATGTCGCCTTGAGATCCCAGAAAAGCGATGCCTTCATCCCCGCCAGCAACAGCCGCATACCACCATTCGATGATTTCATAGCCAGCTGCAACACTCATGATCGCGAACAAACCAAAAAAGCCAGCCAACACAGGTTTGCAATGCTTATTTCTGATTAAGTATTCAGCAATGGGATAAGCATACAGGCCAATAGAGAAGTGAGCCACGCGGTCAAAGTTATTCCTTTCTGAGCCAATTAACTGATTGAACCAGTCAAAGGGGACTTCAGCGAAGGTGTATTTTGCGCCAATAGTATGCAGTGCCAGCCAGATAAACATCATCACATAAGCAGTGTCACTAAAACGGAATTGCTGTGAGAGCGCATAGATGCCGCCAAGAATGAGCACAGCAGGGACGATTTCAGCTACCCATACCGCACGTGAAGAAGGCTCAATAGCACTGAAGATAAATAACACCCCGTAAAGAAGCGTCAATATAAGAAGAGTTCTTTTGTTTTTGAACGGTAATACAGTGGAATTGGTTGATGACATAGTGGCTCCTGCCTTTATCCATTCACAGAAGCATGACATACAATCGAACGTTGTTCAATTGTGTGTTTTTCTACACGACGTAAACGATTGCTGTTGAAAACATCGAAGATCGCTCAATAATTTCACAATTAAACTTCAGCATTTCATTAAAGTTTGATTTACAAACGGTGGGTATCTATTATCAGCCGCTTAAAGCCATTAATAACAAATAGTAAAGTCATGAAACTGGAAACTGTCGATTACCTTGCCGAAGATGCGGCGGAGCAATTTGTCAAATCACTACGTGAAACCGGATTCGGTGTTCTGAAAAATCACCCAATCCCACAAGAACTGGTTGAGTCTATCTATCAGAATTGGTACGAGTTTTTTAGTTCAGAACGCAAAAATGAATTCCAATTTAACGTTGATACCCAAGATGGCTACTTTCCACCAAGTGTCTCTGAAGTGGCTAAGGGGCATTCGGTCAAAGACATTAAAGAGTATTTTCATGTGTACCCTTGGGGGCAGATTCCTGAAGAGCTAAAAGCTCAGATTCTGGACTACTACCAGCGTGCGAATGAATTTGCCCAGACTCTGCTGAGCTGGGTTGAAGCACATGCACCGAAAGACGTGCAAAAGAAGTTCTCTGTGGCTTTATCAGAGATGATCAATGGCAGTGACAAAACGTTGTTGCGTATTCTGCACTACCCACCAATGAGTGGTGATGAGGAGCCTGGTGCGATTCGTGCCGCTGCTCATGAAGACATCAACTTGTTGACAGTTCTGCCAGCCGCTAACGAGCCGGGTCTGCAAGTTAAAAGCCAGGAAGGTGAGTGGATTGATGTGCCATGTGATTTCGGTAATCTGATCATCAACATCGGAGATATGCTTCAGGAAGCGTCCGGTGGTTATTTCCCAAGCACGACACACCGAGTGATCAATCCAACGGGTGAACGTCAGGAGAAATCGCGTATATCATTGCCTCTGTTCTTGCACCCAAAACCAGACGTGGTTCTGTCTGAACGCTATACCGCGCACAGCTACCTGATGGAGCGTCTGCGTGAGCTGGGCGTTATCTAATCAAGCAACGAGCCAGCGAAAGCTGGCTTTTTTGTCGCAGAGATCAATTCCTTTGTTCCATGTGGCTGAATCTGGTGAATTTTGATCCTATAGTGAGAGAGCGACGACTTAAGGATCAAGCATTCGACTATGACTGAACAGCATCAACTTTCGGAACAATTTATACACGAAATCGAGAATCCACTACTGTGGCCTATTCTGGAAGTATTGAAAGAGCAGCCCCAGGGCTGGAAAGTACACACGTTAGCTGCGCGTTTAAGTGAACTGGAATTGATGCCGGTATTGGATTCTTCTCCGGAGAAAGACCTGTTTAAGCGTAATTTCCTGATGATGAACGCGTTGTATCAACTGCAGGAAACACTCTATCCGCGACAGTGGCTGCAAGTGGAAGCCATGGACATTGAATTGACTTACGTTTTTCGCTCGTCAGGGCATGTGATCGACATGGAAGACCCATTGCGTGAGTATTACAGTGACTGGCACAACTATGAAGCGGAAGAAGGGGAAGTCAAACGCCTGCTGAATGAATTCTGGACCCGCTACCGGGATTTTGTTGGTAGTAAAGAAATCGGGAATCTGGATAAAGCTAAAGCGCTGAGATTATTCGACTTACCGCTGGACGCCACTTCGGCCGAAATACGGAAACGCTGGCGAAAGCTGGCTTTAAAATGGCATCCCGATCGTGAGAACGGCAACAGTGAGCAGTTTCGGATCCTTTGCTCTGCCTGGAATGTTCTCCGTTCAGAGTACTGAGCCGAACAATCGCACTGGCTGGACGTTAGTGCCCCGTAATATGTCGGGTTGATCACTTAGTTCAAACTCTATTAATCCTAAACGCTGACACAGCATAACCGCAGGTCGATTCTCCACCAAAGTGTCAGCGTAAATGCGCTTAATGCCATAACTGGCGATACCAAATTCCAGCAACGTAGTCATCGCTTCAAACGCATACCCTTTACCGTGTTCATTAACATTAAGGCCAAATCCAATAGCGGCGTTGGCGTTGTCTTCTAGGCGCATGCCTGCAACCCCAATCAGTCGTTGGCTTGCCTTCTCGACAATGGCCAAATGATAGCGGGAGCGTGGAGTCATTGTCGCTTCGTTGATAAACTCAGCGACTCTCGTTGTCAGGGCGTCCTGAGTATGGTCTGAAGGATGATAGAACCGCTGGTAGTGCGGATGTTGGCACTGGGCGATAAAAGTATCTCGGTCATCTGGAGTGAAATCTCTTAATATCAGACGTGACGTAGTCAGCGAAAATGGCATCTTGTGTCCTTGCAAAAAAGCCGATGCTGACGCATCGGCGTTTTAATTCCAGCGAGTGTTATTTAGCCGGTTTGAATTGAGATTTACGCATTCGGTTGAGCGCGGCCATGGTATCCAGAACACGAGGGCGTGCCAGATCGCCATGATTTGGAATAATGCTGTACCACTGTGTGCTATGTAGCATTGCTGCCAGCTCTTTAGCAGGATTTTCCGACCAGCCAGGGAGCTGCGCTAACTGGAACCACAGCCAACCAATGGCGTTCACTTCATTGACCGATTCTAACTGCTCAAGTGCAGATAAATCCGTGAACTCTTTGCCAAAACGCAATGAGTCTTTCCCCTTAGCGTTAATGCGAAACTTGCCGTCTGCCAGAATGGCCTGCAAATTGGCGCGGTTTAACGCGCGTGGGCGGAACGTGTCCAGCGGTGTCTCACATTCGTTGTGACGCATGGTCGGGTGTTGCTTGATGACTTGCTGTGCTTTTTCTGTGACGTCAACAGCCTGATAGTCGTGCATTTGTATTACGGTATCGGCCACATCCAGATAATCACCAGAGCCACCCATAACGATAATGGTTGAGATATCGAGCTCATCACGTAATTGCCCGATACGATCAACCAGAGGGGTTATTGGCTCATCACCTTTCGCCACCAGAGCCTGCATCCGTTCGTCGCGGATCATGAAGTTTGTCGCAGACGTATCTTCATCAATCAGCAGAGTGGAGGCGCCGGACTCGATGGACTCTTGAAGCCAGGCCGCCTGTGACGTTGAACCGGATGCATCTTGTGTGGTGAAGTCCGCGGTGTCTTTGTCCATCGGCAGATGATTGATGTAGTTTGAGAGGTTGAGGTGGTGAACGCACCGGCCATCTTCCGCACGGATTTTCATTGCATTGTAATCCGTAACAATACGTTCACGACCGTCACCCGGAATGTGGTTGTAAATGGATCTCTCTATGGCATTCAGCAACGTCGACTTACCGTGAAAACCACCACCGACAATCAGTGTGATGCCCTTCGGAATGCCCATGCCGAGTATTTTCCCTTGATTCGGCGTATCAAGTTCGATTTGAAGTGCTTGAGGCGACACAAACGCCACGGCTTCTTTCATCGGTAGATCGCAGTTACCAGCGACACGAGGCAGAACACTGCCGTTCCCTACGAACGCAGCGAGATCATGTTCGTCTAACTGAGCACGCAGGGCTTCCTGATCTTCGACCACCTCACAATGTTGGATCAATGCTACTTTATCAAGCTCTCGCTCCAACGTGGCGCGGCGAAGAAACTTAGGCAAATGGAATGTGAGAATGTTATTGGCTTTCTTACCCAGAACACTGCGGCCTTCAGCGGGCAGGTTAAGACGAAAACGCAGCTCTATGCCTTCTTCGGTAAACAATACCGCGGTGTTATCCAGTACAGTTTGTCCGGTCAGTGCGATGCTGACACTGTTTTCCTGCTTAGCAAATTCAGCGAAACTGCGGGCAATAAAGTCGCGGGCGGCCATCTGATAGGCAGGAGACTCATCCAGAAGCCACTCCAGTCCGGTAAGGGGCCAGGCACGAAGAGCGCGTAGACGCGACGCTGAAGCATACGGATCGCCCTGGACATAATCGATGAACAGACGAAAGTCGCCGAAGTCATATTCACCTTTGATTTGTTGATAGGCGCGGTAGTTTTGTTTTTCTATTTTTTTCAGGGTCGCGGTTAACTGATCCATGATGACTGCCTGGTAAGATGGAGAAAGGCGGGGATTATAGGAATCACCGCCCGGTGAGTAAAGGAGATGATGCTATTGTGGGTAACGAATTTCAATGCTACCAGTGTAATTTTGGTTGTTCAGGCAGGCTTCAAATTCATCACAAGGCATGGGTAACCCATAAAAATAGCCCTGACCAAAGTCGCAGCCTTCTTCAATAATAAACTGCTCATGCTGCTGACTTTCGATGCCTTCGACGGTCACTTTCAGCTCAAGTTTCTTTGCGACGTTGACGATAGAACGGACGATCTCTTTGTCATCATCACTACTGTCCAACTGCTGCATAAAGCTCTTGTCGATTTTAATGGCGTCAAAAGGGAATTTTTTCAGATAGTTGAAAGAGGAATAACCGGTGCCGAAGTCATCAAGTGACAATGTCACTCCTAGTTGGTGCAACGCTTCTAAGCTGTTTTGGGCCACATGTTCGTCTGCAATTAAGCTGCTTTCGGTCACTTCGAGTTCCAGATAATGAGCGGGAAGCTGATACGTATGCAGCAGTTCGTTGACCTGCTCTGCAAACAGTGGATTTTTCAATTGCATGGCAGAGATATTCACCGCCAGCTTGAAGTCATCGATACGAGGAGCCCACTCGGCGGCTTTCTCGATCGCTGCCCGTAATACAAAGTTGCCGACTTCAAAAATTAACCCATTTTGCTCCGCCATATGAATCAATGTTTCATTACTGATATCCCCTAGAATCGGGTGCTTCCAGCGCAGTAGCGCTTCCGCTCCGGACCAGCGATGTGTGACGGGGGATACTTTAGGTTGAAAATAGAGCAGCAGGTCGTCGTTGCGTACCGCTTGCAGAAGGTAACCCTCGAGCTGGCTGATGTGTGACTGTGAAGCAGACAGATCCTGTGAGTAAAAGCTGTACTTATGCCCCGAATCTTTACACGACAGCATTGCCTCTGTGGCGTCTTTGAGTAGGGTTGTGCCGTTGATGCCCGGCGTGGCCTTGGCAATCCCGATGAAAGAGTGGAGTAGCAGTTGTTCGCCGTCCACCTCAAATTCCTGATAACCCAGTTCCACCAGCGCCAGACATAAGCGGTGTAAGCTGTCGTCCAGATGCTGACTTTTTACAACCAGAACGATATCGGTAGAGGTCGGTCGCGCCGTAATGGCTTCGTACTGAGAAAGGTCACCCAGGCGTTCCCGATACTGCACCAGCACCTTTTCCCAGATGGAATAACTGTATTTGGACTGTACACGTCGTGCATTGGTGAAGCCGATGTGGATCAGCGCTAATGGTTTGATGTTCTGATCCGCACTTTTCAGCTGGGTATCCAGCTCGGCTTCGAGTGCTTTTCGGTTGAGAAAACCAGTCCCCATATCATGTCGTTTTCGGTAAGCGACCTCCTGCTCTGCAGCTCGTCGGCGGTCAATCTCCTGATTCAGTGAATAGTTCAGATCGACTAAGTCTTTTGTTCTGGTGTCGACCCTGGAGCGTAACTCTTCATTTAACACCTGGAGTTTCTCTTTCTGGTAGACGGTCGTGAGTTGAGATTCGATTGAGTCACGAAAGCTCGCCAGCAGTTGGCGGTAGAGCTCGTTGAAGTGGTTTTCTTGGGTATCCAGCACGCAAATGGTGCCAAACGGTGAATTGTCTGGCCAGTTTATCGGAATGCCACAATAGGCAATCATACCGAGCGCTACATCGGGGTTATCACGCCACTCGGCATCAGACAGAGCGTTCGGAACCAAGAGTTCACGCTGCTCGTTTATTACCGTTTCACAGTACAAACCTTGTCCTAATGATTCAGAGTCTCCGGTTTTATAGGGATTGGTGGTATTGCTGCTGCTAGAAAACACTTCGATATGCTGATCATGGATACGCATGACCAAGGCTGAGGGAACTTCAACAATGTCAGCAAGCAAATTGACGATCGTCTGCCAGCCGCTGAGCATCTCCGAAG
>NZ_WXWP01000215.1:0-6918 GCF_009904765.1 Vibrio sp. V39_P1S14PM300 | reverse complement strand
AATAGCTATAATATTGTTTAGTGTACTATATATTCGAACTGTAAATATTAACCACCACAAGGAAGTGTTGAATGTCAACCATTCTTGAAGTCCGTAACCTTTTTAAAGTGTTCGGCGAAGAGCCGGACAAGGCCTTCCCTTTGCTGGAAAAAGGCTTAGACAAAGATCAGATCTTTGACGCCACCGGACTGACCGTCGGCGTGAAAGATGTTTCGCTCTCTATCAATCAGGGAGAAATCTTCGTCATCATGGGTTTGTCCGGTTCGGGGAAGTCCACATTAGTCCGTCTGCTCAATCGACTGATCGAACCAACCCGTGGCGACGTGATCCTCAAAGACAAAGACATAGCGCACATCTCACCAGAAGAATTGCGTGAAGTGCGACGCAAACAGATCTCGATGGTTTTTCAGAACTTCGCTCTGATGCCGCATATGACTGTGATCGAAAATGCCGCCTTTGGCCTAGAGCTTGCGGGGATAAGTCCAGAGCAGCGCCATAAAGCGGCTCGCGAAGCGTTAGCCGCGGTTGGATTGGAACCTTACTGTGAGTCCTATCCGGATGAACTGTCCGGAGGGATGAAACAACGTGTCGGCCTGGCACGAGCCCTTGCCTGTGACCCGGATATCCTGTTAATGGACGAGGCTTTTTCGGCACTAGACCCACTGATTCGTACAGAGATGCAGGACGAATTGTTGAGACTGCAGAATGAAGACCAACGCACCGTTGTGTTTATTTCGCACGATCTGGATGAAGCCATGCGTATTGGCGATCGTATCGCCATCATGCAAGACGGCGTCGTGGTTCAGATCGGTACCCCGGATGAAATCCTGCACCATCCGGCCAACGACTATGTTCGCTCGTTTTTCCGTGGCGTCAACGTGGCCAGCGTGCTCAGCGCCCGGGACATTGCACGCAAAAACCCGGCGGCCGTGATCAAGAAATCAGAGATGGACGGCCCGGCGTCTGCCATGCAACTGCTGATGGATCACGACCGTGAATATGGCGTTGTGGTCGACCGCTCTAATAAATACGTTGGTCTGGTGTCGCTGGAATCGCTGAAATCCGCCGCCGACGCACGCGCGTCCCTGACGTCTGCGGTGTTGGGAGATACCACTTCTTTATTGCCAGACGCCAGCGTCAGCGAGTTAATCAGCCAGGTGGCCGACCTTCCTTACGCCGTACCGGTGGTCGATACAGAAGCAAACTATTACGGCGTTATCAGCAAATCACGCCTTCTACAAACGTTGGACAGGGAGTAAATCATGACCACGGAAACCACACCTTCAGATCCTTGGAGCCAGACGACTGAGCCTGCGAGCGATCCCTGGTCCAGCGACAGCAGTCAGGCAACCAACAGTGACTGGCTTAATGCCGCACCGGCAGATCAGCCGGACTTTGACTGGATGCACCCCTTCGACCACTCAGTGATCCCTTTCGATAACTGGGTCGAAACCGGACTTAACTGGCTGGTCACCCATGGACGCCCAGTGTTCCAGGCTATCCGCGCCCCTGTTGACGTCATTTTGAGTTCATTCGAAACCGTTCTGACCTCAACACCTGCGCCCGTAATGCTGGTCATCCTGTTCTTATTGGCTTGGCAGTTTTCTGGTATCCGCATGGGCATCTCAACACTGTTTTCACTGATCATCATCGGTTTAATTGGTGCTTGGAGCGAAGCCATGACAACGCTCGCGCTGGTTCTGACGTCTGTATTTTTCTGTCTTCTGATCGGGCTGCCGATGGGGATATGGCTGGCCCGAAGCCAAACCGCGGCCAAAATCGTACGACCCATTCTCGATGCGATGCAAACCACCCCCGCATTCGTTTATCTGGTTCCCATCGTCATGCTGTTTGGTATTGGTAATGTGCCCGGCGTGGTGGTTACCATCATTTTCGCCCTGCCACCAATTGTGCGACTGACCATTCTGGGCATCCAACAAGTGCCTGATGAGCTTATTGAGGCAGGCCATTCGTTTGGGGCGAGCCCGAAACAGATGCTGTACCGGATTCAGCTGCCGCTGGCCATGCCGACCATCATGGCGGGGGTCAACCAGACTCTGATGTTGTCACTGTCGATGGTGGTGATCGCCTCAATGATTGCCGTGGGTGGTCTGGGTCAGATGGTACTGCGCGGTATCGGCCGTCTGGATATGGGCATGGCCGCGGTCGGTGGTCTTGGCATCGTGATTCTTGCCATCTTGCTTGACCGAATTACTCAGTCGCTGGGCCAGAAGTCCCGCGACAGTAAAGTGCGTTGGTTCCACTCAGGACCCGTCGCACTGATTCTACGACTGAAACCTGATTCTACGTCGAAACTTAATCACATAGGAGAAAAGTAATGAACCTGTCATGGATGAAACTTGCTCTTGGTGCCCTGCTCGTCAGTGGTGCTCTGTCAACTCAGGCATGGGCAGAACAACTACCGGGAGAAGGCATTACCGTACAACCTGTCCAGTCTACAGTGGCAGAAGAAACATTCCAGACTCTGATCGTCAACAAGGCGATGGAAGCACTCGGTTATGATGTTCAGCCGACCAAAGAAGTAGATTACAACGTCGGCTATACCTCGATCGCTGAAGGCGATGCCACCTACCTGACCGTTGGCTGGTTCCCGCTACACGCAGACAAATATGAAATGGCGGGTGGTGACGCGAAGTTTTACCGCAAAGGCCAGTATGTCTCTGGCGCAGCACAGGGCTACCTGATCGACAAAAAAACCGCCGAAAAGTACGGCATTACGAACATCGGACAGCTGAAAGATCCGAAAGTAGCCAAACTGTTTGATGCCAATGGCGACGGCAAAGCCGATCTCACCGGTTGTAACCCGGGCTGGGGTTGTGAGGGGGTCATTGAGCACCAACTGGATGCGTTTAAACTGCGTGATACAGTCAGTCACAACCAAGGCAACTACGCGGCGATCATCGCCGATACCATTTCCCGTTATAAAAAAGGGGACCCTATTCTGTATTACACTTGGACACCGTACTGGGTGAGTGGTGTGCTGGTACCAGGGAAAGACGTAGTTTGGCTGGAAGTACCGTTTTCCTCTCTGCCGGGTGAACGTAAAGACGTTGATACCACCTTATCAAACGGCAAAAACTACGGTTTTGAGATGAACTCGATGCGTATCGTTGCCAACAAAGCTTTTGCGGAAGAAAACCCGGCGGCAGCCAAGCTGTTTGAAATCATCAAGGTCAACATCAACGATGTGAGTGCCGAAAACATGATGATGAGTAAAGGTCAGAACTCGCAAAAAGACATTGAAGCTCACGCGGACAACTGGATCAAAGCCCATCAACAGCAGTTCAACGCCTGGATTGATGAAGCGAAAAAAGCCGCAATGTAACCGCGACTAACGTATACGCACCAGCGTGTATCTTATGCAGGCTCGCCAGCGAGCCTGCTGTTTCCATTCAACCTGACAGGGAGTCCATCTTGGATAAGCACGAAGAAGTTTTAGTGGCAATCCGGCAGATCATCCGCGCTGTCGACTTGCATTCCAGACAACTGAATAAGGATCTTGGCCTGACCAGCCCACAGTTGATTCTGATGCGCTCTATACGCGACTCCGGTAATGTCACTATCAAACAGTTATCGATCTCGACCAACATGAGTCAGGCAACGGCCACCAGCATCATCGATCGCCTGGAAAAGCGAGGCCTGGTCAGACGTCAACGCAGTGAGAAAGACCGCCGCATTGTGCACACCATTCTGACCGAAAAAGGCGACCATGTGTTGGAAACCGCACCTCTTCCGATTCAAGATAATTTTATCGAGCGTTACCAGAAGCTGGATATTTGGGAGCAATCGCTGCTGCTGTCTGCCGTGCAACGCATCTCTTGCATGATGAACGCCAAAGACATTGACGTCGCGCCATTACTGAGTGTGGAGGAGTCCAAACACGACTAGCCGGTAGTGCAGTAATCATGCGCACTACCAGCTCCAGCCTATTGTTTTTCCTACCAGTTCGTATACCTTATTTAACGAAGCATCACCGCCATGATGAGCACCTTAGTATCAGGTTGTCTGCCGTGCTGCGTATACCTGATCCCAGATGAATACCAAAAACAAGGGCCTCCAGAGTGAGCGAATTTCAAGATTTATCCTTTCAAATAGAACAACTGTCCAAAACCGATCAGGAGCAACAACCTCAGGTACTGAATGAGCAGATAGAAGAAGGCCTCGAAGCCGGCTCCGTCGCTCTTGTCCTCGAAGCGTTTCCCATTGATGATCGTGTACGTCTGTGGCGTGGGCTCCCCCTCGAGATGCACATTGATGTCCTGACCGAGATGCGTGCCGACGTGCGCCTTTCGATCATCCAGTCACTCTCTGAAGTTGAACTGAAAATTACCTTGGCCAAACTGGACAACCTATCGCTGATTGAATGGGCCGACTCTCTGCCTGAAGCCATCATTAATGACGCCATCGAGCTGATGGAAAAAGATGAGCTTGAACTGTTCGATCAGGCCAATGAATACGAAGATGACCAATTGGGCCGCTGGGCTGAACGGAAAGTAATTGCGCTCCCGTTTAATATTTCAGTCGCCAAAGCGCGTGAACTGATGGAGCGCTACAGTTACGAATCGCCGGATCACCTTTACTTGATCAACAAGAAGAAACAGATGCGCGGCATGGTGCGCTATTTGGATTTACTGCGCAGTGAACCAACGGAGCGTCTGAAAAATCTGGCAATAGAACCCATGACGACCTTAAATGCCAGAACGCAGTTGCCCGAGTCCATAGAAGCCCTGGAACACAGCTCTTTGCCCGCTCTGCCCGTCGTAGACGACGAACAAATTCTGATCGGTGAAGTGAACTGGCAGTTTGCGCTGAGCACGCAGCGTGAAATTTACGAGACCCGTTTGATGGCGGGTACCGGTATGGATGAAGGCGACGATTTGTTCGCTCCCGTGTTGAAAAGTTCGCAAAAGCGCGGTGTCTGGCTCGGTATCAATCTACTGACGGCCATCCTGGCGTCCATCACCATCGGCTTATTCGAAGATGTGATTGCTCAAGTTGTGGCGCTGGCGGTGTTGATGCCCATCGTGGCATCAATGGGCGGCATCGCAGGCAGCCAGACTCTTACTTTGATGGTGCGGGCAATGGCGTTAAATCAGATCACCCCTGGTAACCGGATGGCGCTACTGAAAAACGAATTAGGCATTGGTTCTCTTAACGGTTTGGCCTGGGCGGCGATCATCGGCATTCTCGCTGCGCTGTGGTTTCAGGAGCCAATTATCGGAGCCACGATTGCGCTGGCTATCGTGGTGAATATCATCACCGCAGCACTGTTTGGTGTCTTGATCCCGATCGCACTCGATAAGTTAAAACTCGACCCGGCCCTCGCCGGTTCGGTCATCCTGACGACCGTCACGGATGTGGTTGGCTTTTTTGCTTTCCTCGGTACGGCCAGCCTGGTGATGCTATAGTCAGTAATCAAGCGGTCTGGAGGCCGCTTTGTTTAAGCTGAACGCGAATAAAATGACAACTGTCATTAGCAAATATGTAAACATTTGCACATTGCATTTTCAATTTGCAATTTCAAACACTTATTTAGCCCCAAAACCCCTGACAAAGCCCTAATTTTGGTTGCTATAAAACTTGGCACATATACTGCATTAATAAATCTGACCCTTGTAAGCCGAGGGTCATCTAGCCAACTGACGTTGTTAGTGAACTCCGATTGTTCGCATCATACATAAGCCAATTGCCCTTCTTGCAATTGGCTCTTTTTTTATCTGTGAGAAAACTCAGGTTTCTACCCAATTCCATTTCGCTCTCGCAAAGATGTTTGAGTAAGCTTAACTCAACGTTCATCACCCTATATAACCTCTCGGCCAGCTGCCATTATGTCTGTCAATTATCATACTCGTTTACTTCCAGTGGTACGCCATTTAGAAACGCATTTCAATGAACCTCTTAATCTCGATAAGGTGGCCGCTTTGGCGTGTCTCTCACCCTATCACTTCCATCGCATCTTTAAAGCGGTCATGGGCGAAACACTCAATGAGTATTTACGACGCCTGAGGCTGGAAGCCATCGCGAGTACGCTCTTCTATCAAAAGCCCAGTGTGACAGCCATCGCCCTGGAATACGGTTTTTCCAGTTCTCAGAGTCTGGCCAAAGCATTCCGGCAGCACTTTGGGTTGACACCCAGCCAGGTGCGAGACTGTGTCGACTTAGCCTCGTTTGCCCAGTTATTGCAACACAGCAAGATCGGACACACGTTGCGCAAGAATGGACACGCCGGTGACATCGAGGCTCCCTACACTACAGATGAACCGCTAACAAGGAGCATCATTATGGACACTATGTCACTCGCCCCCGGCCATCTGGCTTACATTCGCGTTACTGGCCCGTATGGGGAAAACTATCAACCTGCCTGTGAGAAGTTATTTGGTTGGGCAGGTCCGAGAGGATTGGCTGGTAATACCTGTATTTTCGTTTATCACGACAACCCAGAAATCACTGCGGCCGAAAAATGTCGTACGGACATCTGCCTGGTCCTGGACGAGCCGGTTGAAACCGCTCAGGGTATCGAGCTCAAATCGTTTGACGGAGGAGAGTACGCTTTTATTCGCAAAACCATTACAGACCACAGTCAATACGCCCCGGCCTGGGACGAGTTAATGGGGCAGTTGGTTAAAAGTGGGCTCGATTCCGACGACAGACCCTGCTTCGAGCTATATCACTCGTGCGACGACAACACAAACGTTTGTGATGTCAGCTTCTGCACCGCGATTAAAGCCTGAGTACCATCTGGGCGGTTGGTTTATCACCGCCCAAAACAAACAACCACGTTACAATTCGGTAAAAGCCGCTCAAAAGCATAGAAAAACGAGCGAAAAAATCAAAAATCAAATCATACCCCGTATTTACACAACAAATCACGCTCACATTTCATACATCCCGTATTCC
>NZ_WXWP01000351.1:0-6978 GCF_009904765.1 Vibrio sp. V39_P1S14PM300 | reverse complement strand
GCAAAACGATGCGCAACAAAGCGATCGAGCCAAGAAGTATCTCAACATCACTCGAGATACAGGCGAATTTTTAGCGTTGCTGATCAAAGCAACGCAATCAAATCAAGTGCTTGAAATCGGCACATCCAATGGGTATTCCTCATTGTGGCTGGCAAATGCGCTGCCAGCCAATGGACAGCTTTTTACGATTGAGTTCTTATCAAGCAAAGCGGATGAGGCGCAAAGACATTTTGAACGTGCCGGGTTGAGTCACAAGATCACGCAGTTACGGGGTGATGCTACTGAGCTGGTGAATGAGTTGTCCGATGCGTTTGATTTCATTTTCTTGGATGCCAACCGTGCGACCTATTGTGTCATGGCCGAACGACTCTTCGTACTGTTGAAGCCCGGAGGTCTAATGGTGTGTGATAACGCGGTTTCTCACCAGCAGGAGCTGGCTGAATTCGTGGATTGGGTTACGGCCCAGCCGCATCTGCAAACGTCTTTGGTGCCTGTCGGCAAAGGAGAACTGCTGATTTACAAGAACCAGTAGTGAAATTTACTTATCAAGTTAAAGTATTGCAATGATCAACACTTCTCTTTTTGTTATGGCGACTATCACGCCCAAAAGTCAGTATTTTGAGCAAGTAAAAGCTGAGCTGCTGTCCATTCTTGAACCCACTCGCGCCGAGCCGGGCTGCCTGCGCTTTGATCTGCACGAATCCGGGTGTCAAACTGCTCTTTACTTGTATGAGGAGTGGACTGATAAGCACGATCTTGACGCACATCACCAACAAGCGTACACCCGTCAAGCGGCCAGTAAACTGATCGACTGGCTGGCTGCGCCGACCCAAGTTTCTTTAATGCATAAAGTGGATTGAGCCCCCTTCATAGATAAATGAACGTGCCCACTGTGCCATGACGAGTATACAGAATGAGCTACACTGATAAGGTATCTCGTTGTGGACAAATAAGATGTATCGGTGGGTTATCGGGATTATCTTGAGCTGTCTCATCGGAATTCCGAGTCCGTATGTGGACGGCGCTGAGGAAGCACCGTCCGCGAACACAAAGACAGTTCCTGTACTGACAATCAGCGGAGCAATTGGCCCTGCTGTCGGTGACTATTTGATTAAAGAGATTCAGCGCGCCAATCAACTTTCCAATGCGGTCGCACTGGTTATCACTATTGATACGCCGGGTGGACTGGTTTCCAGCCTGCGCGATATAAACCAACATATTCTCGCCTCCAATATTCCGGTTTTGTGCCTGGTCTATCCTCAGGGGGCCCGAGCTGCCAGCGCCGGGACCTATCTTTTGTACGCTTGCCATATTGCAGCGATGTCGTCGGCAACCACATTGGGAGCCGCAACGCCGGTGAACATCAGTGGGCCGGCGGGTGGTGGCGAACAAAAAGAGGATCAGAAATCGGCAGAGCCCTCTGCCATGGAAAAGAAAATGCTCAACGACTCGATTGCCTACATTCGATCGCTGGCCCAATTGCGCGGACGCAACGTTGAATGGGCAGAAAAGGCCGTGCGTGAGGCGGCGACATTGTCCGCTCCTGAAGCCTTAGAACTGAATGTGATTAACCTGATTGTCGAAACGCCGGCTGAACTGCTCAGACAGGCGAATGGTAAGAGCGTGACAATCAATAATCAGTTAACCGTGATGGAGCTGGCGGGAGCTGTTACGGAGCCGCGTGAACCGGATTGGCGTAATCAGTTCTTATCCACCATTACCGATCCCAACATTGCCTATATTCTGATGCTCATCGGTGTGTATGGGCTATTGCTTGAATTCTACAGCCCTGGATTCGGCATTTCGGGCATTGTCGGAGCGATTTCTTTGCTGATTGCCCTGTATGCATTTCAGCTGTTACCGGTTAACTACGTCGGTCTTGGCCTGATGTGTGTAGGGCTGGCCTTGTTGGTGGCTGAGTCGCTGATCCCGAGTTTCGGTTTATTTGGTATCAGCGGGATGGTGGCGTTTGTGCTGGGCTCGGTATTCCTGCTCGACAGCGATATCCCCGAGCTCAGAGTGTCATTGAATCTGATTTACGGTATTGCTGCGCTGTCCGGCGGGTTCATTGTCTTCGTACTCGGTCGTTTGTTAAAGCTGAGAAAACAAAAAATAGTCAGCGGTCAGGAAGAGCTGCTCGATAGTGAAGCTCAGGTGTTAGGGAGCTTCAACGGCAAAGGGTTTGTGCAAGTCAGTGGGGAACGGTGGGCGGCAGAGAGTCAGGAGCAGGTCGAGAAAGGCGAGACAGTCCGGATCAACGCAGTTGATGGCCTGACTCTGAAAGTATCCAAGATTTCGGGGAGCAAAGAAAAATGATGGAAATTCTGATTGAAAGCGGCATGCTGACCCCAGTACTGGCTGTGATTCTGCTGTTGTTACTGGCGTTTAGTATGTTCCATATACTGCGTGAGTATGAACGGGGTGTGATCTTCTTCCTGGGGCGTTTTCAACGCGTCAAAGGGCCGGGCTTGATCATTGTGATTCCTTTGGTTCAACAAATTGTTCGGGTGGATTTACGTACCGTCGTGATGGACGTTCCGACTCAGGATGTGATTAGCCGGGATAACGTGTCTGTGCGGGTGAATGCGGTGATCTATTTTCGGGTTATCGACGCTCAGAAAGCGATCATTAATGTGGAGGACTTCCTTCAGGCCACGTCTCAACTGGCACAAACCACGTTGCGTTCTGTGCTGGGGCAGCACGAGTTGGATGAGATGCTGGCGAATCGAGACATGCTGAATACCGACATTCAAGCGATTCTGGACGCCAGAACCGACGGCTGGGGGATCAAGGTGTCTGACGTTGAAATTAAACACATCGATCTGAACGAATCGATGATTCGGGCGATTGCTCGTCAGGCGGAGGCCGAACGAACCCGGAGAGCCAAGATCATTCACGCTTCTGGTGAAATGGAAGCGTCCGATAAGCTGGTGGAGGCGGCGAGCAAACTGGCGTCTGAGCCAAACGCGATACTGCTGCGCTACCTGCAGACGCTGACCGAAATAGCCGGTGAGAAAAACTCGACGATTCTATTTCCGATGCCGATGGAGTTAATGAAAGGTTTGTTTGGAAAAGACGGCTCGGGCAAAGACAAGCAATAAGCGATTTTTCGTCATCAAACACCGGCCCGCGCGCCGGTGTTTTTGTGCTTATGACCTGATTTCAAAGGCGTCATCACGGATTGTGGACCCTGCTTGTCGCTACATTGAGCGTTTTGTCAGGGAGAGAATCATGAATCAGGAACAGAAACGTCAGGCCCAGCAGAAGGCATTTGTCGAAAGCGGGCAGGAGTTATCGATCGGTACACTCGACAGTTTGGGGATCGATGTCGTGACGTTGGCGGCAACCACATCAGCATCGAATTATGTGCAGCAAGTGTTTGATTCCGGACTGACCGCAGTGGTCTATAAACTGAATCTGGGGGGAGAGAACTGGACCCTGAAACGTAAACGTGATCAAAGCCTGGTAAAGAACATCGACGGGCAAACCTCATTTCTCAACGAAGTGCAGCGACGCTGCGATTTTACCCACCTCAAACAACAGGCACAGGGCGGTTTTGAACACGTCGTTGATACGCGTTATGCCTCTTTTTTGCATGGCGTGATTCTATCGCCCTGGATCGAGGGGGAGGGCTTATCGCGATTGGATGAAAGCGTCTTTCGTCAGATATTTTCAACCATTTGTTCGCTGGAAATGGCCGGACTGTTTGAGTGGGACTTATGTCCGGGTAACTTGCTTGTTGACCAGAGTGGCCAGATTAAGCTGTTTGATTTTGGCTATATGTACCGTTTTGATCCCAAAACAGAATTTAACAGTAACGGTCTGGATACACCGATGTTTCACGGGGTGGAGCGTTTTGAAACCCGGTTCTTTTTCGATTATCTGCTTAAGCACTCTCACACCTTGAGTACGCAGGAACAATTGACCTTGTATCACTGTGAGAAAACTTGTGCGTTTGAGGCCTACCAGGACAAACGTAGCCGTTTGGCTGATCGCGGAGCCAGTGAGGCAGTGCTGAGTTGGCATGATGCGTTATTAAACGACTGGCGACAGGCGTTGAAGGAGGAATCGGCGCTGCGCCGTTTATTCCAGCGGGAAAAGTTTCGTTCCACACTACTCGATATGCTGGATGATGTGCACGGCAAGTCATGTACGCACTACACACTGCAAAAGGCTGATTATGTGCTGAATGCCTTAGAAAAGGATTATGGACAACTTAAGCAAGAAGGTGGGTTATTTTTTGGCGATGAGCATTGCACTCAGGCGCAATTGTTAGCGAAGTATCGTGCCATGAGAGCTGATGCGGTGCGATATCAGCTCTCATAAACTGACCGATTTAGTGCGTCAGGTAATGCTTCACAAATTCCGTCACTTTGACCATGTCATCAATAGCAATGTGCTCATCTGTGGTATGCACTTTGGCCATTCCGGTGGAGATGTTCACTGTGGTTAAGCCTTTTGCATTGAAGTTATTGGCGTCACTGCCTCCGCCCGTGCGTTTGGTCTTTGGATCCAGGCCGATGGCTTCAAAGGCGGTTTTGATCGATGCGATATGCGGATGATTGTCATCCAAAACGAAGGCGTTATACGCGCGAGTGGACTCAATCAATGCTTCGGCGCCATGTGTGGCCGCTACCGATTTAAATGTTTCGGTCATGTGAGCGACCTGCGCTGCGAGTTTAGTGTCATTGAGTGAGCGGGCTTCAGCGACAATTTTCAGCTCTGGCATCACGATGTTGGTTGCGCCACCACCTTGCACCAGGCCAATGTTTGCCGTGGTTTCTTCATCGATACGCAGCAGTTTCATTTGAGTGATCGCTTCCGCTGCAACCCCAATTGCACTGATGCCTTCTTCTGGCGCAAGTCCAGCGTGGGTGGGGCGGCCTTTAATTGTGACGGTCAGCTTTTGCTGGCCGGGCGCAGCGTTGACAATAGTGCCGATCGGGCCTCCGGTATCCAGCACGATGGCTTTGTCGGACTGGATATAGGCCATGTCGAAGTGTCGGGAGCCAAACAACCCGCCTTCTTCATGGACGGTAAAAGCGATCTCAATGGTTTTGTGGGCGAGCTTGTCTGCCTGGATGGCGCGCACCGCTTCAACGATCGCCGCAATGCCGGATTTATCGTCGCCACCAAGAACCGTACTGCCTTTGGAGCGGATAATGCCATGTTCAATGATCGGTTCCACGCCGACTCCCGGTTTGACGGTGTCCATATGGCAACTCAGCACCACGCTGTCGTTGAGCGTCCCTTCCAGTCGGGCATACAGATTGAATCCGTTAGAGACCGTTTCCGGGACCGGCAGTCTACTGACACTGAACCCCAGAGAGCCCAGTTGTTCGGCCAGTGTCTCACCAATCTGTTTTTCGTTGCAGGATTCGCTGTCGATCTTCACCAACTGGATAAAGTGTTCAACTAAACGATCGCGGTTAATCTGAGTCATTATGGTACCTCGATAGGGAACAGAGGCGATTACCTTAACGCTCTTAGGGGCAGTGTAACCCTGAGATAAATCAAAGAAACCACCCATCCTGATAACAACGTCAGGTAAGCTGTTGATGCAAAGAATCCACGGCGCTTGGCATTCGCGCCATGGATAAATCAGATCAGTTGTTTGAGTTCATTGAGCATCATCGGGCGGTAGTAGTAATAACCCTGATGGAAACGCACGCCTTTCGCAGTGAGGTATTTGACCTGCTCCAGTGTTTCCACGCCTTCTGCGATGATATGAACATTGAGTTGATGTCCAAGTTCAATGATCGAATTGAGCACTGGGGCGTTGATGGATTCGATACCTATGGTGTCAACGAAACATTTGTCTATTTTCAGGTAGTCAAAGCGGATGTTTTGCATCACAGAGAGAGCCGTATGTCCGGTGCCAAAATCATCGATGGCAACGTCAATACCCAGTGCACGCACATCATCGAGTATGCTTTGAGTTTCTTTATCGAGTAACTGGCGCTCCGTGATTTCCAGCCCGAGGATCAGGTTAAGATCGTCAAAACGCAGCTGATTTAACTTGAGATTTTCCAGACAGTTTTTACAGTTGAGATAAGAAGGCGGCACATTAATCCCGATGTGAACGCGGTGTTTAAACACCAAATCTTTGCAATCTCGGTACGCACAATCGAACACATAATCGGTCAGCTCATTGATCAGGTTATGTTCTTCCGCCAGCGCGATAAACGTATCTGGGCGGATATACCCGGTTTGAGGATGAATCCAGCGCATCAGCGCTTCAAACCCAGAAATTTGATTGGTTTCGATGTCCACGACAGGCTGGTAAACCAGAAAGAACTCCTGGCGTGCCAATGCTTTTTTGATGTCGCTCAGCATGGTGTTTTTACGCCCAGACCACATCATTAATATGAAGATCAGCGCAGACAGCGCCAGCGAGACCGGCAATGCCGACAACAGGAAAAAGCCCTGTTGTGATCGGCTGTAGTCGGCACTGGCTTCAACAAAAATCTCGTAACCAAATTTTTTCGACTTGACCACCGTGTGTCTTGTGTCCGATTCAAAACGCTCATCGACCGGGAAGTAAGGTGTACCGGAACGAATAACGGCTCGCTTCACCCGGCTGTCATTGGTGTAGCCTAACTTAGCAATGACGAACTGCTTTTCAACCCCGGAGACAACCCCGATATTCGGTTGTGTTCGGTGTACGTCGACCACGATCAGTGTCCGGGCTTTGATGTCTTGCCCCAAATCATAGAGAAATACTCCCGCTCGCAATCCACTTTCTGGCAGCCTGTCACTTACATCTATGGATGATTCCCCGCGTTTGGACGAGCAGATCAATTTGCGGTCTTTGATCACAAACATTTCTCGTAAGACACTTTCGAACAGCAAGTCCTGCTGAATACGTTCGCAGTTCTCCGGGTGACGCAATGCTTTCAAATTTTCACTACGCAGGTCTTCAATAATGTCATCTAAGGTATGAACATACCCGTCAGCGATGTTGCTCAGTCCGTCATC
>NZ_WXWP01000312.1:0-7012 GCF_009904765.1 Vibrio sp. V39_P1S14PM300 | reverse complement strand
ACATTAAGCGGCGTAGGGTACAGAGGTAAGATGTTCTATCTTTCAGACCTTTTGTTTCACGTTATTGGATTAGGCTGATTCAGCCGCCCCAGTCAGTATTTGACTGGGGCGTTTTTTATTGGGCCAACGCCAGAGCACCACTCCCACCTTCACTGCGCCAAGACGACTCAGCGTCCATTGCTTCATTCGCGGATACTTCCGTCACGAAATGATCGGTAATAAACCACAATTTTGTAATTTATCACCAATCACAGTTTTGTTATTTCAGAAAGAAAACTAATACCGCATTTCGGCGCGAAATGAGCAATCTAAAGATACTAACTATAAGATTATCATGATCTTACTTTGAGTCTTTGAGGCAAATAAGGAGAGGTTGAAGTGTAAAATTGCACGGTTGAAAAATCGCCGGCTTTAGTGAATCCTTAGTCACATAATAATAATTACCTCCTATTTCTCTCCCGTTGCCCCGCCAGGATGGTGGGGATTTTTATTTCTGGGGCCAGGCGATCAACAAACAGGTAAGAAAAAGCCCCACCGAGTGGCAGGGCTGGAAACGGGTTAGGGCACGCTCAGTCGGCCTGTTCATCTGCTGGCGCTTCTCCCTGCTCATCGTCGGGCGCCGCTTCTTCCAACTGCAGTGCCAGCGCGGGCGCAAACCACTCATCCAATTTGTTACGCAGAATATCGACTCCGATACCTTTGAGCGACGAGAAAGCGTCCACTTTGACGTCGCCACCAAAGGCCATCGCCGCTTCACGAATTTTCAGTACCTGAGCTTTGCGTGCGCCACTTTTTAGCTTATCGGCTTTGGTTAACAGCACCAGCACCGGGATTTGGCAGTCAACGGCCCAGTAAATCAATTGCTGATCGAGATCTTTCATCGGGTGACGGATGTCCATCAGTACCACCAGACCTTTCAGGCACTGACGTTTTTGCAGATATTCTCCGAGTGACTTCTGCCACTTTTTCTTCATTTCGAGTGGCACCTGAGCAAAGCCGTAGCCCGGCAGGTCGACGATATGACAGCCTTCGGTCACCTTAAACAGGTTGATTAACTGTGTCCGGCCGGGGGTTTTACTGGTTTTTGCCAGGCTTTTTTGGTTGGTCAGACGGTTAAGAGAACTGGATTTGCCCGCATTGGAGCGACCGGCGAACGCAACCTCGATGCCTTCATCTTCTGGCAGATGACGAATATCAGGTGCACTCGTGATGAAATGCGTGTTTTGGTAATGAATTTTTACGCTCACTGTTAACTCCATCTCGACTTTGTGTAGTCGATTGATTACTTTTTTGTGAAAATGTGTAAAATAACCGTGCTCGGCATAAGGTCGCCTATTGTACCATGAGTGGCAACGCAGAGTGGTACTGGAAGCTTGATAATTATAATGGAATGTCATGAAGAAATTAGCGCTAATCTTGAGTCTTTTAGCCAGCTGCAGTGTATTAGCCCAAGGCAGCATCGAAGCTGGTAAAGCAAAATCCCAAACGTGTGTTGCCTGTCATGGAGCGGACGGCAATAGTCAACTTGCAATGTACCCTAAACTTGCAGGCCAACACGCCAAATACATTGAGAAGCAGTTGAAGGACCTTAAGTTAGGTATGACAAGTGCTGGTAAACAAGGCCGTTACGATCCGGTAATGAGTGGTATGGCGATGCCATTGACCGAAGAAGACATGGCGGACTTGGCGGCATACTACGCTTCTCTGCCCATTTCAGGTAATACAACACCGGAAAACGTGGTGAAAAACGGCCAAGCCCTTTACACCGCTGGCGATGCTGAACGTGGTTTGACCGCGTGTATCGCTTGTCATGGCCCGCGCGGCAACGGTACTGAGCTTTCAGGTTTCCCTAAAATTTCTGGTCAGCATGCTGACTACATCAAAGCTCAGCTGCAAAAATTCCGTGATGGCGACCGCAATAACGACATGAACGGCATGATGCGTGACATCGCGAAAAAGCTGACTGACGACGATATCGAGACACTGTCTAAATACGTTGGTGGTCTGCACTAAGCCTGATTCGCTCGAGCAACGGTTACAACAAACCGCCCCGGTCCTCGACCGGGGCGGTTTGTTTTTTGACCAAGATCACATCGCTACTGGCTGCCTTGCTTCGCGACTGTCTGCTGTTCGTGTAAGAGATCCGCCATACTTGTCGGGAAAAATGTAACACGATCTTTCATAACTAATTGATTTAAATGAACTCGGTTTGAAAGGCGACAAAGAATATTATTTTTTGTGTTTGCGCTCTTGCAGGTCTAAACGGCTGAGGTACAGTAGTTCCGTCAGCAGGGAGCTGGCCACAGGATTTCAGACCAAGCAGGTCTTCAAGGATGCGGGCCATGGATGTCCGCTCGAAAGAGAAAGGATTCAGGTAAGCCAGGACGCTTACCCGATAGGGATGGTCACCTCGTCTAATGGTTTAGACAGTGAAACGGATCAGGCTCAGGATGAGCCCAGGTACAGACAGGAAGTAGCAAAAGGAAAGCCAAAATTCATCAGGATGGTGAAAAACGACACTTTTGCGCAGGGAAAGCACGAAAAACAAAAGGAATATTGGTGCACCGGAATGGGTGCAACACAGTTTCGCCACTTGATGGCATTTAGAAAGCGACGGGGTTACCTGTCGCTTTTTTTATCTCTGTTGTCACCGGTTCTCGGATTTTTTTCGCCAAACTGGTGAGAAAACACCCAATAGTGCTCCACTCTGATCGCAGTTTCTGGTATGTTGCGCATCCCTGTTTGAGGATGACCGCATGCACGATTGCCCTTTATGCCACAGCCCAGAGATTGAGTTTTATTTTCAAGACTCACGCCGCGCCTATCTTCAGTGTCAGCGCTGCGCACTGGTTTTTGTTGATCCATCTCAGCGATTGGATGCAAAGGCAGAAAAAGCTCACTATGATCTGCATGAGAACGATCCGTCGGACCAAGGCTATCGGCACTTTTTGTCGCGGATAGCGCAGCCGCTGCAAGAGCGCCTGGCGCCGCAGTCGCACGGGCT
The DNA here is from genome assembly GCF_009904765.1 of Vibrio sp. V39_P1S14PM300. Lineage (NCBI taxonomy): Bacteria > Pseudomonadati > Pseudomonadota > Gammaproteobacteria > Vibrionales > Vibrionaceae > Vibrio > Vibrio sp. V39_P1S14PM300. The sequence goes on along the minus strand of NZ_WXWP01000312.1, from coordinate 4,008 downwards.
CGATTTTGGTTGCGGTCCGGGGCCGACTTTGTCGCTGATGCTCGAAGAGCAGGGGCACAAAGTCAGTCTGTACGATCTCTATTACCACCCGGATAGCGGCGTGTTGGAGCATCGTTACGATTTTATGACCGCCACGGAAGTCATCGAGCACTTATACCGGCCCGATCAGGTGTGGCAACAATGGTTGAATTTGGTTAAGCCAGGTGGCTGGATTGGTCTGATGACCAAGATGGTTATCGACGTAGAGGCGTTTGCCGGATGGCACTATAAAAATGACCCGACCCATGTGGTGTTTTTTAGTCGTCAAACGTTCCGGTATCTGGCAGAGCGGGATCAGCTCAAGCTGGAATTTATAGGCAAAGATGTAATTTTACTGAGGAAACCCCAGTAATGAGTCGCAAGAAAAAAGCAAGATCAGGCGGAAATACCGACGTCGTTGTCGTCCGTAACCGCACTCAGTCAGACGTCGAAGGCCGTCTGCGTAAACGCGATAAAAAGCGCAAAGGGCTGAAAACCGGTAACCGTAACTCGGAAGCCAAAGAGCAGCAAATGCGCCAGGCTGCGCAACAACGTGATCCGCGTTTAGGCAGCCAGAAGAAAATTCCACTGGTGGTGGAAGCGCCGAAGAAGCAGAGCAAAACTCAGCGTCGCCTGTCTGCTGAGCAGGAACTGGCTATGCTGGAGAACGATGCGCAACTGAACGTATTGCTGGAACGTCTGGACAATGGCGAAAAGCTGGGCGCTGGCCTGCAAAAGTACGTGAACGAAAAACTCGATCGCATCGAGGCACTGATGAAGCAACTCGGTCTGTACGACGAGACGGATGACGAACTGGCAAGCGAGCCGGAGTCCGAACCGGCACCCGTAGCGAAAAAATCGCCGCGTCGCGCCAGTTCCGACGACGATCTGTTGTCTCAGTTTGAAGACCTGGATCTGAACGATTTTAAAGGATAGTAAACAGTGATGAACGTAACCTTACTGGCCATTGCGGGTGGAATCATTATTCTCGGCTTAGCCTCGTACGCGGGTTACCTTCTGCTCCAACTGAAGAAGCAAAAGGAGTTGCAGCAGCAACACCAGGCTTTGGCGATTCAGAAACGCAACGCCAATATTTTTGATAATGTTCAGACATTGTGCCTGGCCGGTATTCAGGGCCAGTGCGATTTGTCGGAAATCAGCATTCGTGTCTACTGCATCATGGACTATGTCCAGGGTGATGACCGGGTCGATTTTGATCAGACCTATCCGGCGATTTCTGAGTTGTACCATATTGTCAAAGACATGGCGCGCGGTGACGATCGTCAACAACTGGCGAAGAAAGAGCGTATGCAACAGAATCTGACGCGCCAGAAAGCCGAATCTCGTCTCAACGATGCCATCGTTGAAGAGCTGAAAACGCTGCATAAAAACGTTCAGCCCCTGAACAATCAGATCAACATTCAGATGATCTGAACCGAACGCATGCTAGCTCGATCACACTACACTTAAGGGTGAGTGATCGAGCTAGCAAGTTCTGAAATTTTATACCAGAAACCTCTTTTGCTACCCGGTGTCTGTCATTCCGGTGTGGCAAAATAGCCCGTCAAAGAAGCAACGCCCGTGAGGGCCTGAACGGAAAATAGCACCATGTCGCAGCAAGTCGTAGCCAGCCAGCAAATTGTGTGGGACCAAGCCGTACTCGAGAAGTACAACTATTCCGGACCGCGCTATACCTCATACCCGACCGCCCTGGAGTTTCACGAGGCGTTCACGATTGCCGATTACGACATGGCGTGCACTCAGTACCCTGAGCGACCGCTGTCGCTGTACATCCACATCCCGTTTTGCCACAAACTGTGTTACTACTGCGGCTGCAATAAAGTGATCACCCGTCACTCGCACAAAGCCGATGAATACCTGGACGTGCTGGAACTGGAGATCCGTACTCGTGCAGGTTTGCTGCAGGGACGTACAGTGACGCAGCTGCATTTTGGCGGCGGGACACCGACTTTTCTCTCGGAAGCGCAAATCAGTCGCGTGATGAATCTGCTGCGTGATGAATTTCATTTCAGTGCCGACGCGGAGATCAGCATCGAAGTGGATCCGCGTGAAATCGAACTCACGATGCTGGACCATTTGCGTAATGAAGGCTTTAACCGTCTCAGTATTGGCGTGCAGGACTTCAACAAGGAAGTGCAGAAGCTGGTCAATCGTGAGCAGGATGAAGATTTTATTGTTGCCATGGTGGCGCGAGCCAAACAACTGGGTTTTCGTTCGACCAACTTGGATCTGATTTATGGCCTGCCGAAACAGACGCAAGCCACGTTTGCCGACACACTGAAACAGGTGCTGGCGATGGCGCCGGGCCGGTTGTCGGTATTTAACTACGCGCACATGCCGCAGCTGTTCGCTGCTCAACGCAAAATCAAGGATCAGGACTTGCCACCGGCAGAAGAGAAAATGGCGATCCTCCAGGACACGATTGCGACCCTGACCGGGGCCGGTTATCAGTTCATCGGCATGGACCATTTTGCTCGTCCGGACGATGAGCTGGCGGTGGCGCAGCGCAATGGCGTACTGCACCGCAATTTCCAGGGTTACACCACACAGGGCGACTGTGATCTGGTCGGTTTTGGTGTGTCGGCGATCTCCATGGTCGGGGACGTTTATGCCCAGAACCAGAAAGAACTCAAACACTACTACGCTCAGGTCAGTGAACAGCGCCATGCGCTGTGGAAAGGGGTCGCGCTGGACAGCGACGATCTGTTACGCCGGGAGGTTATTAAGCAGTTGATCTGTAACTTCCGTCTCGATAAACATCAGATCGAACGCCAGTTTGGTGTGCGTTTCAACCGTTATTTCGACGAAGATCTGACGCTGTTGCAGACCTTCATCGACGACCAGCTGGTGGAAGTGGATGAGCGGGAAATTCGCGTTACTCTGCGTGGCCGGCTGCTGATCCGCAATATCTGCATGTGTTTTGATAAATACTTGCGGAAGAAAGCGCGCCAGCAGCAGTTTTCCCGGGTGATTTAACCCCGCTTCCTGAAACAAGCCACGCAACTGCGTGGCTTGTTTGTATTGGTCCGGCGCCGGTTAAGGGGCAATAAACTTTCCTTCGGCCACGGTCCATAACGCTTTGATGAGCGGATTATCCAACTGCGATCGCTTGCAGCACACGCCAAGGGTAAAGGGCTTGATCGGCTCGACTTTCAGGCGCTGAATTTTTTCTCTGACCGGGCTGTTATTGATCACCACATCCGGCGCGATACCCACACCACAACCGAGCGCCACCATGCTGACGATCGCTTCATGGCCGGAGACTTGCGCGTAAATGTTCGGCCGGATCCGCATCGCTTTAAACCAGGCGTTGGCCCGCTCACGGGCCGTACCGGCTTCGGGGATGATGAACGGAATCGAATCCCAGCCGGGTGACTCCTGTTGCAACTGCTCCGCAAAGCTGCTGACGCCAATCGGTGCAATCACCGACAGGGGGACTTCGCTGATGGTCTCAAACTCCAGCCGCGCAGGCAGTTGATCCGGCTTGGCTGAGATGGCGATGTCGGCTTCATCGTTGAGTATCTTGTCGATGGCCTGCGCCGGGTCGCCGGTCGAGAGTTTAAATTCAATCAAAGGGTGTTGCAGGCGCAGCTCGGAAAGCAGTTCCGGTAAGTGGCTGTAGCTGGCCGTGACCGAGCAATAGAGACGGATTTCCCCTTTCAGTTCTGCTTCATGGCCGCTCAGCTGCGCGCTGTACTGTTGCCAGTCGTTGAGGATTTTCAGCGCCACCGGCAGCAGACGCTTGCCGGCCGGAGTGAGATCGACACTGCGATTGTCACGCAGAAATAAGCTCTGACCGGTTTCGTCTTCCAGCTTCTGGATCTGACGGCTCAGTGCCGACGGGCTGATGTGCATCGCCGATGCCGTTTTGCTGAAACTTTTACTGTCACACAGATGAATGAACATCTGCAGGTGTTTGGTGTTCATGAATAGGTCACTTTCTGTTGCATTATTTGCAATAACTAATTG
>NZ_WXWP01000276.1:0-7049 GCF_009904765.1 Vibrio sp. V39_P1S14PM300 | reverse complement strand
GTTTTATGCAAGTTAACGAAAAATATTAATTTTTATTATGTGGGAAATGAAAAGATCATCAGATGAACGTTTTTTGTTATTTATTTGATTTTTATTGAATTTATTGTTCTTTGTTCATCTTTAATCGAACAATGAACGTCATGTTTATGTCCGCCGGTGAAAGTTATGTAAAAAAGCAGCCCTTAATCAGGGCTGCAATAAAGAAACAAAACATGGTTATAAGAAAAAGGATGGCATCATATTAAATCTACTTATGTGTCAGCCTTTTCTGAATTAACTGTATTTGGCTGAGCCAGTGTATTGGCCGCTGCGTCTTCCTGTTGTTCGAGCTGGATCCAAAACACAAACAGTTCATACCAAATTGCCAGTATGACCGCTCCCAGGAACAAGCCGACAATGCCATAGAACAACATGCCGCCAATCGCACCAATCAGGATAATGGGCATCGGCACGTCTACGCCACGGCCCATTAACATAGGTTTAAGCAGGTTTTCCGACAGGGCGCCGACCACTACCCAAACGGTAAACAGGGTGGCGGTGGTGCTGTCTTGCATCACGTACATGTAGATGATAACTGGTAAAACGGCAATCAGTGCCGGGAGTTGAGCAATACATAAAATCATCAGGATCAGTGTCAGCAGGCCCGCAGCCGGGATGCCAAAGACGAAGAATCCGGCACCAATTAACAGCGCCTGTATGGCTGCGACACCGACCACGCCCAGCAAGACACTTTTTATGGTTGCGGCAATCAGCGATGTCCAACGCTCCGCATTCTTACCCGCAGCGCGCACGGCAACGGTCTTCAGCGAGTTAGCGATCTGTTCGGCGTAGGTCATAAAACCCGCGGCAATCGCCAGCGAGATGATGAACAGGAGCAGGCCGCCGAGCGCACCGCCGAGCACACCAGCAAACGAGGATACCGCCGATTTGATTTCTGGCAAGAAGGTTTGAATGGCTTTTTCCAGGTTGGTAGCGAACAGATCCCATACCTCGAACAGCTTATCGCCGATCACCGGAATAGCAGAGATTTTGCTGCTTGGCCCCGGGATGGTAATTTGGCCTTGCTGCAATGTTTCAAGTACCCGGGTTGCTCCTTCATAAATGGAACCCGAAATCATCACAAACGGTGTCACCAATAAGGCGATCCCCAGCAGGGCGATGGTGGTGGCTGCCAGACCACGACGCCCACCATACCAGCGTTGGATTTTCAATGTGAGTGGCATCAGGGCGACGGCGATAATCGCTCCCCAAATCACAGGGATGATAAACGGCTTGATAATATCGTATGTAAACATCAGCAGTATCAGCAGCAAGCCGATACGAATCGCTGATTCCACCATATTGCTGATGAAAATCTTGCTTTGTTGCTGTTCCAGTTGTTTATCCATTTTTCTTTACCTGATTTTCAATGTTAGAACTGACAAGGCTGGAAACCACGATCGCCATGTAAAATACGCCGGCAATGGCTTCCAGATAAACGATGACCTGAGCGATCGGTGTGATTGGGCTGATATCGCCATAACCTAGCGTGGTGAGGGTGACGAAACTGAAGTAGGCGGCATTGGAAAAATTCTCTCCCCAGGACTGGGCGGTAAGTCCGGTGAACGACTGAGGAGAGAATTCCAGAATGACCAGATAGACAATCGCCCACATCAGACCGAGCAATAAAAACAAGGCGACTGAGCCGATGACTTTGTTGGTATCTACTTTTCCGTTGAACAGAATCTGCCGGGCGATGGACTTAAAAGTGCCGAAGAAGAATGCGAAGGTCAGGAGCAGCGACACCACATCCATACTCTTGACACCCAGCAGGTTGCGAACTGCGATAGCGACGACCCAGGCACATACCAGCGTCACCAGAAATCGGTACCAGTTTTTATCAAAACGCAAACTGACTAGGCAAACGATGAACGTGACGATCGTAAACAGGGTCAGAATCTGCTCAAGCACGCCACTGCCGACCACCTGCGCCAGAGCGGCGCTGATCAAAAGCGAAGTCAGGGCCAGCGTAAGATAGAAAAAATTATTTTCCTGATTGATGTTTTTAAGCGGTTGTCCGATTGCCATGTTGTTTTCCTGTGCTGATGTCCGGTTCACTGCTGAGTGCTTTGATCGTCGGCGATGACCATGATTGAGGCGGTCAGACCGAACCTCAGGTCAACGCCTTGCGGCAGCTCGGTGATGGTGATTCGTACCGGAATCCGCTGTGCGAGACGGATCCACTGAAAGACCGGGTTTACGTTCGGCAGCAGGTTATACCCTACGGTTCCGTCTTTCGGGGCGATGCCCCAGCCAATCGAATCCACACGTGCTTTAATCGGTGTATCCGGATGCGACATCAGAGTAACTCGGGCTTCACTGCCTGGGTGGATGTTGGCTAACTGATTTTCGCGGAAGAAGCCGAACACCCAGAAACTGCTGCTGTCGATCAGAGCCAGCAGTGGTTGGTTGGCTACGGCTTGTGTTCCGGTGCGAATATCCAGGTTGGAAACGAAACCATCTACCGAGGCGTAAACCTTGGTGTAGCTTAGGTTAAGTTTGGCGGATTTCAGTTGTTCTTCGGCGGTCTTGATCTGCAGGAGTGATTCTTCGTAGGCGATTTCGCGACGGATCAGATCCTTGTGAGACACCGCGCCTCTGTCTTTTGCCCGGATATCTTTCAGTCGGTCATATTCGATTTTTTTACCGCGAGAACTGACGATGGCTTTTTCCAATGACACTTGGGCTTGTGACAGCGCTACCTGATAGGTTTCAGGATCGATGACAAACAGCAGATCCCCCGCTTTAACTGGCTGGTTGTCCGCCACTGCAACATCGACAATGGGGCCGGAAACCCGCGGAGCCACTTTAATCACATTTGCCCGAACCTGCCCATCGCGAGTCCACGGATTGTTAAAATAGTCCTGATATTTTTGGTAGCCAAGCCAGATGGCCCCACCCAGGATGACAATGTTTACAGCGATGATAAGGAATTTTTTCATCTTGTTGGGTACCTAAAATTTTAAGAAAAAGCTGTCGATAGCAACGACGTACATCACCAAAATGGCCATAAAGGTCAACGATGGATAGGCCACAAATCGGGAGAGCCGGGTCTTGTTGAAAATCAGTACTGTGATCCAGGTCGCCGTGACCGCAATCACCAGCACCAGCAGCAATGGTGAGTAATAGATATCTCCCCAGGAGAGTTCATGTGGCATCACTGCACCTCCCGCATATTGACGCTTTGCACGTGAGGCAATACGCGCGCTTCGGGGGCCAGTGTGCCCTTCCAGTCAGTGCGCTCGCTCATCTGCTTCGCCAGATCGTCATTGACGAAGGGTTTGCCTGAGTAGGCTTGCCAGCCTCCACCAAGCGCTTTGTACAGTGCAACGACCTGATTGGCGACATTGCCTTTAATTTGCGCATAACTGTCTTCACTGCGAGTCATTTTCTCGACCGAGTTCAACAGTCGTTCAAATGAGATCTGACCGTTTTCATACTGCGTCATTGAGATATTGAAGGCGCGAATCGAGGCGTTGACTGATTGCAAACGCAGTGCTTTTTGCTGCAAATACAAGTCATACGCATCAATGGCGTTAGTGACTTCCTGAACCGCCTGCAGCACTTTCTTGTTGTAGTTGGTCAGGGTTTCCTGAAAACGGGCGTCTTCATAGCGGATGTTGTTCTTCACCCGTCCGTATTGGAAGATATTCCAGCTGAATGTCGGTCCTGCTGCGAGGGTTAAGGAATCACTGAAACTGAAGCTGCTGCCATCGGGTACGGTGCTGTTTATGCCGATGGAGCCAAACAGCGAAAAACTGGGGTACAACGCCGACTGAGCAATGCCAATCTGGGCACTCTGAGCGCGCGCTTGCAGTTCGGCGACCTGAAGATCAGGGCGGCGCATCACCAGGTTCGCATTGATTGCCGTTTGTAGTTGCGGCGGACGTGGCACCAAAGAATCGCTGTCATCGCCTGAGAGTGCTTGCTTACTGCCGGTTGCCTTAAACTTTGCCTCATACGCGGCCAGCTTGGCGCTCAAGTTATTGCCATCTAGAAGTGGCTGTACTTCCTCAGGCAAAACGCCGAGCAGCACTGCCAGAGCGTTGCGCGCCTGACGCTTGGCAATCTCCAGTGAAGGTAGGGCAGCTTTGGTGGTGTACAGCTGGTTTTTGGCCTGCTGTACATCCAACTCAGTGACGTTGCCGGAGTCGTATTGTACTTGTGTGATGTTGACGACTCGCTCCTGAATTTCAATATTGCGTTGTGACAGCAGGATCCGCTCCTGGAAGGTACGGTAATTAATGTAATTACGAGCCACTTCTGCCGTGACCGTAATCATGATGTCCTGATAAGAAGTAATCGAGGCGTAATAGGCCGCCTGTGCAGATTCGATACCGCGCGCGTATTTTCCCCACACATCCATTTCCCATCCGGCATCGAAACTCACTGCCGCATTATTGAACGAGTTTTCATTTTGGTAGAGACGCGTCAGGTTGCCCGATACTGTCTGAACTTGAGGGTATTGCAGGCCGTCGGCAACGCCGAGCAATGAGCGGGCCTGCAAGATACGTAACCCGGCCGCTTCCAGATCGAGATTTTGCGCCCCGGCTTGCTCAACCAATTGGTTTAATACCGGATCGTGAAACTGTTGCCACCACAGTGCGGTATCATCCTGTGCTTGATGAGTATCGTCCTGCGTCCAACTGGCTGGCAAAGCGAGTGGTTGGGGGCGGGTGAAATCCGGCCCAAGCGTGGTACACGCGGTCAATCCGCAAAGGGGTAAAATGAGCCAATAGGGTTTGAGGGAGAGTGTCATAATCGTGTCTACCTCAAAAACGTTTTTGTTTTAAGTTCACCCAATCGATATCCTCATAGGTTGCTTTACACTGTTTGAGAGCTTCATACACATTACGCTTTAAATTCAGCAGGATATAAAACCCCGCTATCTCTGAATAAGCGTAGTCAGTGAAATCAAGATCCGTGAAGAATTGTTCCAGTCTGGTTTCAAACTCCTGATACTCGGCGTCGAACGTATCGAAGCGATGATTCAGGTCGCTGGTGTGATGATCCCGGGCTAACGCCAGCGCCATGGCAGGTAGGATATCGTCGCGGTTACCCGAGCGAAGTTCACGTAGCAATCGGTTGTCTCGCAACTGATGTTCGGCTTGGATCATAATTTTGAGATGGCTACTAAGCACCTGACAGGCATCGGTAAAGGCTTTAACGCTCTCCGGAGTGATCGTTGAGAACAGTTTATGGTTGAGTTTGGTCCCCCACATCTGAAGCTTGCTGCCGGACGTCGTCAGGGTTTTCAGATGCAGGCTACGTATGGTGCTCGAGTACCAGTCGTTTTTCTGCGTTTGGTACGCCGTGAAAAGCGCGTTGACATGGCGAAAGTAGCGCTCTTTTAGCGTCACAAACAGATGCTCGGGCCGTGATGAAAACGGAAAGTAGTGGGAGAAAATGATCATGAATACGACCATGTAAAACAGCATCATGATGGTCATTATGATACTGAAGTTGTAAGTCATTTGATTGTTGAGCCCGAGTATGAATAGCCCCAGCAGAAAGAAAATCGTAACGGGACCTTTGAACAGGTAGAAGCCAACGAAGGCATAGATAAAAATAAACGCGCCCAGTTCGGCGGGTAATTCCAGTTGGGGTAACACAAACACATAAGATGGCACGGCGAACAGAAAGCCGAACGTAAACAGTACCAACAGCATAACTGGGTGCACTGGCACAAAGGACAGCAGGGACATGTAAATGGTTGAGAAGACCACAAACTGGTAGCCCCCGGGAGGGTTCAGATAGATCCAAACGGCGCCTGCCACCCAATAGGTCACAAAAACTTTGATGGCTGTTTTGCAGTTTTCGGCATCCCACCACAAAAACCGTTCAGCTTTGCGTTGTAACGGCGGATCGAAGGAAATGCGGTTGGTCACTGAGTCAATGCAACTGATGGTTTCAGTGAGCCTGGACAGGTTCTGGTGCAGTTGGTTGATCACATAGCCCAATGTCAGGGCTGAGCCTTTTTCAACGTGGCTTGCGTTGGTGAGGGCGTCTTGATTGTAGGTCGTTTGGTGAGAGTCCGTGCGATAAGGCGTTCCCTGGTTGTCCCAAGCGGTTTGGCTGGCGTGAAACAATGCATCAATTGCAGCAATGGATTCGTCAAAATTACTGAGGAGCGCGTGGTCCTCTGGGTGGATAAAATGACTTTGCGCGGTGATCACCAATTGTTGGCTGATCGACTGGTAATAATGCAGTGTCAGTTGCCACTCTTTTAGATACGCTGATATTTCACTGCATTCATGACTGACGGTATAAAAGTGTTGTTCCAGGGCCGATTGCGCGTTGAAAACGTTATCTATTAACTCGGAGATATCCTCTGAAGACGTATCACTTTTATCGGTGTTTATTGGCGGTGAGCCCGCATTATATTGTGCATCTTGATGAGTAGATAGTTGCGTTTTAATACGGAGATTATTGATGATGGCATGAAATAATTGTCGTTGTGCTTCATTGAGTTTGTCGGATAATTTCCTTAAGTTTTGCTCTGTTTTAGTCGGAAATAAAAAGGTGCCGACTAATGTGTATATCACGATACCAAACATTGTCATGTAGGCGCGATCTACCCCATAAATAAATGCACCCTCGGCATCACCACCATTGGCCATCATTAACGTAGTGACACCGGTGAGCATAAACAGGGTCGGATCTTTCTGATAGGCATTGCGGAAATAAAAAATGAACGCCACCACAACCGATACCGTCAACATATAGAGCAGGCGATCTTGCGCAAACCAGCCCACCAATAACAAACCTAACACCGCTCCTGCGAGTGTGCCTAATAAACGCAATGTGCCTTTGGCCAGCGACTCCCGGGTACCGCCGGTCGACGCAATTAACATCACTGTGGTTGCAGCCGTGGACGCTTGTGGCCAGCCCAATGCAAAAGGAATCAAAAAGGCTAAAGTGAGGCTGAGGGCGGCCTTGGTTGCAAATTTTATTTTTTCATTCATCTTGTTTTGTTTCTGCTTCGGCCATTCACGCAATAAAGTGTAGAC
>NZ_WXWP01000025.1:0-31514 GCF_009904765.1 Vibrio sp. V39_P1S14PM300 | reverse complement strand
GCACTAGATGCTATGGCTGAAAAGTCTGGTAAAGACCACTTAGCTATTTTTGAAGAAGCTCTTGAAAACGTTCGCCCAGCGGTTGAGGTTAAATCTCGCCGTGTTGGTGGTTCAACTTACCAAGTACCTGTAGAAGTACGTCCGGTTCGCCGTAACGCACTTGCTATGCGTTGGTTGGTTGAAGCTGCGCGTAAGCGTGGTGAAAAATCTATGGCTCAACGCCTGGCAGCTGAAATGCTGGATGCGTCTGAGAACAAAGGTACTGCTGTTAAGAAACGTGAAGACGTTCACCGTATGGCAGAAGCGAACAAAGCATTCGCTCATTACCGCTGGTAATACCTTCTGTGCTGCGAGGTTCTCTCGCAGCACATTTCTTTACTCTAAGGTGTACCTTAGTAAGAGGATACAATCGTGGCTCGTAAAACTCCTATTGAGCGCTACCGTAACATCGGTATCTGTGCTCACGTAGATGCAGGTAAAACAACCACAACTGAGCGTATTCTGTTCTACACTGGCCTTTCTCACAAAATCGGCGAAGTTCACGATGGTGCAGCGACCATGGACTGGATGGAGCAGGAGCAGGAGCGTGGTATCACTATCACCTCAGCTGCGACTACGACCTTCTGGCGTGGTATGGAAGCACAATTCCAAGATCATCGCATCAACATCATTGATACCCCAGGACACGTTGACTTTACGATCGAAGTAGAGCGCTCTCTTCGTGTACTTGACGGTGCAGTGGTCGTATTCTGTGGCTCATCTGGTGTTGAACCTCAGTCTGAAACTGTTTGGCGTCAAGCTGACAAGTACCACGTTCCTCGTATGGTGTTTGTCAACAAGATGGACCGTGCAGGCGCAGACTTTCTACGCGTTGTGGACCAAATTAAACATCGTCTTGGTGCGAACCCGGTTCCAATCCAATTGAACATTGGTGCGGAAGACGAGTTCAAAGGTGTCATCGACCTTATCAAGATGAAAGCAATCAACTGGAATGAAGCCGATCAAGGCATGTCGTTCACGTACGAAGACATTCCAGCGGATATGCAAGAACTCGCAGAAGAGTGGCGCAACCACATGGTTGAAGCGGCCGCGGAAGCAAGTGAAGAGCTGATGGACAAGTACCTGGAAGAAGGTGAATTGTCTGAAGCGGAAATCAAGCAGGCACTGCGTACCCGTACACTGAACAACGAAATCGTGCTGGCCACTTGTGGTAGTGCGTTCAAGAACAAAGGTGTACAGGCCGTACTGGATGCTGTGATCGAATTCTTGCCATCGCCAGTCGACGTGCCGTCTATCAAAGGCATTGACGAAGATGAGAACGAAGTTGAGCGTCACGCTGACGACAACGAACCGTTCTCTGCATTGGCCTTTAAGATCGCCACTGACCCGTTCGTGGGCACGCTGACCTTTATGCGCGTTTACTCCGGTGTGGTGAACTCCGGTGATTCTGTTTACAACTCAGTCAAACAGAAGAAAGAACGTTTCGGTCGTATCGTACAGATGCACTCGAACAAGCGTGAAGAGATCAAAGAAGTTCGCGCAGGCGACATTGCTGCGGCAATTGGCCTGAAAGACGTGACAACAGGGGATACGCTGTGTGACACCAACCACAAAGTGGTGCTGGAACGCATGGAGTTCCCTGAACCGGTAATCCAGATCGCGGTAGAGCCTCGCTCTAAAGCTGATCAGGAGAAGATGGGTATCGCGCTGGGTAAACTGGCGGCAGAGGATCCTTCTTTCCGCGTGGAAACCGACGATGAAACTGGCCAGACTCTGATTTCTGGTATGGGTGAGCTTCACCTCGACATCATCGTGGATCGTATGAAGCGCGAATTCAGCGTCGACTGTAACGTAGGTAAACCTCAGGTTGCTTACCGTGAAACCATTCGTGGTAGCACGGAAGTGGAAGGCAAGTTTGTTCGTCAGTCTGGCGGTCGTGGTCAATACGGTCACGTTTGGCTGAAACTGGAACCGGCTGAACCTGGTGAAGGGTTTGTCTTTGTTGACCAAATCGTGGGTGGTGTGATTCCGAAGGAATACATCAGTTCAGTATCGAAAGGTGTTGAAGAACAGATGAACAGCGGTGTGTTGGCGGGCTATCCGGTACTGGATGTCAAGGCAACCCTGTTTGACGGTTCTTACCACGATGTTGACTCCAGCGAAATGGCGTTTAAGATTGCCGGCTCGATGGCCTTCAAGAAAGGTGCACTGCAAGCGCAGCCAGCTCTTCTTGAACCAATGATGAAAGTTGAAGTAACCACTCCGGAAGACTGGATGGGTGATGTGGTGGGTGACCTGAACCGTCGTCGCGGCATTATCGAAGGTATGGATGAAGGCCCTGCTGGCCTGAAGATCATCCGTGCTCAGGTTCCGCTTTCCGAAATGTTCGGTTACGCAACTGACCTACGTTCTGCAACTCAGGGCCGTGCGTCCTACTCGATGGAATTCTTCGAGTACGCTGAGGTACCTAAGAACTTTGCAGAAGCGATTATCGCGGAACGTGGTTACTAATAGGGCGGAACAGGCTGAACTTTTTCCGAGATCAGGCCGCCCAAATATTGCGCTGGCGAACGTTGGCGCATAAAATAGCAATTTCTGGCGCGCCGTGATCAATAAAGATCGCGGCGAATCATAACTAGGAAGGAACACGATCGTGTCTAAAGAAAAATTTGAACGTACGAAACCGCACGTAAACGTTGGTACTATCGGCCACGTTGACCACGGTAAAACAACTCTAACTGCAGCTATCTGTACTACTCTTGCTAAAGTTTACGGCGGTGTAGCTAAAGACTTCGCATCTATCGATAACGCTCCAGAAGAGCGTGAGCGCGGTATCACTATCGCTACTTCTCACGTAGAGTACGACACTCCAACTCGCCACTACGCACACGTTGACTGTCCAGGACACGCGGACTACGTTAAAAACATGATCACTGGTGCTGCTCAGATGGACGGTGGTATCCTGGTAGTAGCTGCAACTGATGGCCCAATGCCACAGACTCGTGAGCACATCCTACTAGGCCGTCAGGTTGGTATCCCATACATCATCGTATTCATGAACAAATGTGACATGGTTGACGATGAAGAGCTTCTAGAGCTAGTAGAAATGGAAGTTCGTGAACTTCTTTCTGAGTACGATTTCCCAGGTGATGACCTACCAGTTATCCAAGGTTCTGCACTAGGCGCGCTGAATGGCGAAGAGCAGTGGGAAGCGAAAATCGTTGAACTGGCAGAAGCACTGGACACTTACATCCCAGAGCCAGAGCGTGCAGTAGACATGCCGTTCCTGATGCCAATCGAAGACGTATTCTCAATCCAGGGTCGTGGTACAGTAGTAACTGGCCGTATCGAGCGTGGTATCCTAAACGTAGGTGACGAAGTTGCTATCGTAGGTATCAAAGACACTACGACTACTACTTGTACTGGTGTTGAAATGTTCCGTAAACTGCTTGACGAAGGTCGTGCAGGTGAGAACGTTGGTGCACTTCTGCGTGGTACTAAGCGTGACGAAGTTGAACGTGGTCAAGTACTAGCTAAGCCTGGTTCAATTACTCCACACACTAAGTTCGAATCAGAAGTCTACGTACTGTCTAAAGATGAAGGTGGTCGTCACACTCCATTCTTCAAAGGCTACCGTCCACAGTTCTACTTCCGTACAACTGACGTAACTGGTAACATCGAGCTACCAGAAGGCGTAGAAATGGTAATGCCAGGCGACAACATCAAGATGACTGTTGAGCTGATCGCACCAATCGCGATGGACGAAGGTCTACGTTTCGCGATCCGTGAAGGCGGCCGTACAGTAGGTGCTGGTGTTGTTGCGAAAATCTTTGAATAAGATTTGACGAAACACTGGTAAAAAGGGCATCATTTGATGCCCTTTTTATGCGCTGAATGAAGTGTTTGCTGGTTTCTTATTCATGCAAATGCGCAGTCAGGATTTTATTAGGTTGAGAGTTTGCACTCGACTGATAAAAAGAGCACATCACGGGGTTTCCCTTGGTGTTATGGATTTGCCCTGCAACAGCGGGGTTGTTGTCGTCTATATTAAGACTTAGACAGGTTGGTTTTATGAAAGCAAATAATGCTGAAACTCCTGATAGCTCGAACGCAGCAGACACATTTAAGTGGATCGTCGCTTTTGTTCTGCTAGCTGCCGCTGTTGTGGGAAACGCGCTTTTGGGTGGAAGTGGTCCACAGTCAAGCTTTACTGTGTATGAACTGCATGTGGTTGCGCGAGCAGCCGGCGCGGTAGTTTTGGTTGTTGCAGCACTGGGTGTGCTGGCGACGACCGTGAAAGGTAAAGCTGCGATCGCATTCGCTCGCGATGCACGTATGGAAGTTCGTAAAGTGGTTTGGCCTACTCGTCAGGAAACCATGCAAACAACTTTTATCGTTTTAGCTGTAAGTATTGTAATGGCTCTGGTGCTATGGGGCATTGACGGCATTATGGTCCGTCTGGTTGCCTTTGCGACTGGGGTATAGAGGGTTTTAATTCATGAGTGAAGCTCCAAAAAAACGCTGGTATGTGGTTCAGGCCTTCTCTGGTTTTGAAGGTCGAGTAGCACAGTCTCTGCGCGAGCATATCAAAATGCACGGCATGGAAGAGCTGTTTGGTGAAGTTCTGGTTCCTACTGAAGAAGTAGTAGAAATGCGTTCAGGCCAACGCCGTAAGAGTGAGCGTAAGTTCTTCCCTGGCTACGTTCTGGTTCAGATGATCATGAACGATGAATCATGGCACTTAGTACGCAGCGTGCCGCGTGTCATGGGCTTCATTGGTGGTACCTCTGACCGTCCGGCTCCGATCACAGACAAAGAAGCCGATGCGATTCTGAATCGTCTGGAGAAAGCCAGCGAAGCACCACGTCCTAAGACTATGTTTGAAGCCGGTGAAGTGGTTCGCGTTAACGAAGGTCCGTTTGCTGACTTTAACGGTACGGTTGAAGAAGTGGATTATGAGAAGAGCCGCCTGAAAGTGTCTGTGTCGATCTTTGGTCGTGCAACACCGGTTGAGCTCGAATTTGGTCAAGTCGAAAAACTTGATTAAAAAAACACCTTTTTAAGGCTTGTTTAAGGCGCGAAATATGACTATAATTTCGCGCCTTTTTGCTTCTATTGAAGCGAAAAGTTTTGTACATCAACGGGGAGCTGATCAGTCGATTAGCGTTTGAACCCAAGAATTAGGTATTATCATGGCTAAGAAAGTTGAAGCTTATATCAAGCTGCAAGTTGCTGCTGGTATGGCAAACCCAAGTCCACCAGTTGGTCCTGCACTAGGTCAGCACGGTGTTAACATCATGGAATTCTGTAAAGCGTTCAACGCAAAAACAGAATCTCTGGAGAAAGGCCTGCCTACTCCTGTCGTTATCACTGTTTACAACGACCGTTCTTTCACGTTCATCACTAAGACTCCACCTGCGGCTGTTCTGCTGAAGAAAGCGGCTGGCGTTAAGTCTGGTTCAGGTCGTCCAAACACTGAAAAAGTGGGTACTGTAACTGACGCTCAAATCCAGGAAATCGCAGAAACTAAAGCTGCAGACATGACTGGTGCTGACATCGAAGCGATGAAGCGTTCTATCGCGGGTACTGCTCGTTCAATGGGCCTAGTGGTAGAGGGTTAATATCATGGCAAAACTAACTAAGCGCATGCGCGTAATCCGCGAAAAAGTTGACGTAACTAAAGAATACGAAATCAACGAAGCTGTTGCTCTTCTGAAAGAACTGGCAACTGCTAAATTCGTAGAGTCTGTTGACGTTGCTGTTAACCTAGGTATCGACGCTCGTAAATCTGACCAAAACGTTCGCGGTGCAACTGTACTGCCACACGGTACTGGTCGTGATATCCGCGTTGCTGTATTCACTCAAGGTGCTAACGCTGAAGCTGCGAAAGAAGCTGGTGCGGACCTAGTGGGTATGGAAGACCTGGCTGAGCAAGTTAAGAAAGGCGAAATGAACTTCGACGTTGTTGTTGCTTCTCCAGATGCAATGCGCGTTGTAGGTCAACTAGGTACTATCCTGGGTCCTCGTGGTCTGATGCCAAACCCGAAAGTTGGTACTGTAACTCCTAACGTTGCTGAAGCGGTTAAGAACGCGAAAGCAGGTCAGGTTCGTTACCGTAACGACAAGAACGGTATCGTTCACACGACCATTGGTAAAGTTTCTTTCGAAGCTGACCAATTGAAAGAGAACCTGGAAGCACTTCTAGTGGCTCTTAAGAAAGCTAAGCCTTCTTCAGCGAAAGGTACTTTCCTGAAGAAAGTCAGCATCTCTACCACTATGGGTGCAGGTGTTGCAGTGGAACAGGGTAGCCTGAACACTCAAGCTTAAATGATTTGATTAGGCGTGAAATTGATGTATAATTTCGCGCCTAATTATTGTGGTTGGGGCTGAATTTTGGTTCTTTGAACTGTCTTTGGTTCGAAATGAATTAAGACTCAGTCTCCGTCCAAGACCGTAGGCGTTTGAATTCTTTCAGACTTAATTGTCCTACGTAGATGGTGCCCAAACCCGACAGAAAGCTCTATGTAAATAGTTACCTTTCTTCTGGGAATGCACCTAATTAACTCTCACTGTTGTGATAATAGTGAGTGGTGTAATAACAACCAGGAGTAAATCCAAGATGGCTTTAAACCTTCAAGACAAAAAAGCAATTGTTGCTGAAGTCAACGAAGCAGCCAGTGGTGCACTTTCTGCAGTTGTAGCTGATTCTCGTGGCGTTGAAGTTGGTGCAATGACCGCTCTACGTAAACAAGCTCGCGAAGCGGGTGTTTACATGCGTGTTGTTCGTAACACTCTTGCACGCCGTGCTGTTCAGGGTACTGACTACGAGTGTCTGACTGACACTTTCACTGGTCCTACTCTGATTGCATTCTCAAATGAGCACCCAGGTGCTGCAGCGCGTCTTTTCAAAGATTTCGCTAAAGAGAATGCTGAGTTCGAGATCAAAGCTGCTGCATTTGAAGGCGCAGTTACTGATGCTGAAATTCTAGCGACACTACCAACTTACGACGAAGCGATTGCACGCCTGATGATGTGCATGAAAGAAGCTTCTGCTGGCAAGCTGGCACGTACTATCGCTGCTATCCGCGATCAAAAAGAAGAAGCTGCGGCGTAAGCCTTGCTTTTTACTGGTTGCTTAATAAACTTATTGTTGACTTAAAAGAGAATTGTTATGTCTATTACTAACGAGCAAATCCTAGACGCAATTGCAGAAATGTCTGTAATGCAAGTTGTTGAACTGATCGAAGCTATGGAAGAGAAATTCGGTGTTACTGCTGCTGCTGCTGTTGTAGCTGGTGGCGCTGCTGGCGGCGAAGCTGCTGCTGAGCAAACTGAATTCGACGTAATCCTAGAATCTGCTGGCGGTAACAAAGTTGCTGTAATCAAAGCAGTTCGTGGCGCAACTGGTCTAGGCCTGAAAGAAGCTAAAGCTCTAGTAGACGGCGCTCCAGCACCTCTGAAAGAAGGCGTTGAGAAAGACGAAGCTGAAGCTCTGAAAGCTCAGCTAGAAGAAGCTGGTGCAACTGTTGTTGTTAAGTAATTATTACTTAGCTTCTTAGCCGTATGGCTAATGGCTGGTGGTTTTTTAACCACCGGCCTTTTTGCGCTGTAGGGCATAGGTGAATTTTCCCGCTGTTTAAGCACCTATCTCCGAGCAAAAAACATTTCATGCTCTCTTAATGGAATGTCACTACAGTTTAAACAGTTGTTTAGTCACTGTCTCATTATTAGTGGAGACAGTTTGGGTCACTTATCAGCGAGCTGAGGAACCCCATGGTTTACTCTTATACCGAGAAAAAGCGCATCCGTAAGGACTTTGGTACTCGTCCACAAGTGTTGGACATTCCATACCTGCTATCGATCCAGCTCGATTCGTTCGAGAAGTTCATCGAACAGGATCCTGAAGGGCAATACGGTCTTGAGGCTGCTTTCCGTTCTGTATTCCCGATTCAGAGCTACAACGGCAATTCCGAGCTGCAATACGTTAGCTACCGTCTTGGTGAGCCAGTTTTTGACGTTAAAGAATGTCAAATCCGCGGCGTAACATACTCAAAGCCACTGCGCGTGAAACTGCGCCTGGTGATCTTTGATAAAGACGCGCCAGCAGGTACTGTAAAAGACATTAAAGAACAAGAAGTCTACATGGGTGAAATTCCACTCATGACTGAGAATGGTACCTTCGTAATCAATGGTACCGAGAGGGTTATCGTATCCCAGCTGCACAGAAGCCCAGGTGTGTTCTTCGACAGCGATAAGGGTAAGACCCACTCATCAGGTAAAGTTCTTTATAACGCACGTATTATTCCTTACCGCGGTTCATGGCTCGACTTTGAGTTTGACCCTAAGGACAACCTGTACGTACGTATCGACCGTCGTCGTAAACTGCCTGCTTCTATCATTCTTCGCGCACTAGGCAAGACGTCAGAAGAGATCCTGGATATCTTCTTCGAGAAGATCAATTTTGAAGTGAAAGATGAAACGCTTCACATGGAATTGGTCCCTGAGCGTCTGCGTGGTGAAACCGCAACCTTCGACATCGAAGCGAATGGTACTGTTTACGTAGAAAAAGGTCGTCGTGTAACGGCTCGTCATATCCGCCAACTAGAAAAAGATGGCGTTGATCACATCGAAGTACCGGTTGAGTACATCGTAGGTAAAGTTGCATCGAAAGATTACATCAACGAAGCAACTGGCGAGATCATCGTTGCAGCGAACCAAGAGATCTCTCTTGAAGCGCTGGCGAACCTGTCTCAGGCTGGTCACAAGAAACTGGAAGTTCTGTTTACGAACGACCTGGATCACGGCCCATTCATGTCAGAAACCCTGCGTATCGACAACACGGTTGATCGTATTTCTGCACTGGTAGAAATCTACCGCATGATGCGCCCTGGTGAGCCGCCAACGAAAGAAGCAGCAGAAGCCCTGTTTGAAAGCCTGTTCTTCTCTGAAGAGCGTTACGATCTGTCGACTGTTGGCCGTATGAAGTTCAACAGCTCAATCGGTCGTGAAGACGCGCAAGAGCAAGGCACACTTGACGAAACTGACATCGTTGAAGTGATGAAGAAGCTGATCGCGATCCGTAACGGTATCGGTGAGGTCGACGATATCGACCACCTGGGTAACCGTCGTATCCGTAGCGTTGGCGAAATGGCTGAGAACCAATTCCGTGTTGGTCTGGTACGTGTAGAACGTGCTGTGAAAGAACGCCTAAGCCTTGGTGATCTTGATGCCATCATGCCTCAAGATCTCATCAACGCGAAGCCTATCTCTGCTGCGGTTAAAGAATTCTTCGGCTCTTCTCAGCTGTCTCAGTTTATGGACCAGAACAACCCGTTGTCGGAAGTGACGCACAAACGTCGTATTTCTGCCTTGGGTCCTGGCGGTCTGACTCGTGAACGTGCGGGCTTCGAAGTTCGAGACGTCCACGTAACTCACTATGGTCGCCTGTGTCCTATCGAAACACCTGAAGGTCCGAACATCGGTCTGATCAACTCGCTGTCAGCGTTTGCTCGTTGTAACGAGTACGGTTTCCTGGAAACGCCTTACCGTCGTGTTGTTGATGGTGTGGTGACGGATGACGTGGATTACCTGTCTGCGATTCAGGAAGGTCAATACGTTATCGCTCAGGCGAACACGGTACTGACTGAAGAAGGTACGTTTGCCGAAGAACTGATCACTGCTCGTCAGAAAGGTGAATCTGGTCTGCACCCACGCGAACACGTTGACTATATGGACGTTGCGACCAACCAGGTTGTATCGATCGCGGCCTCGTTGATTCCATTCCTGGAACACGATGATGCGAACCGTGCCTTGATGGGCGCGAACATGCAACGTCAGGCGGTCCCAACACTGCGCGCAGACAAGCCGCTGGTCGGTACCGGTATCGAACGTAACATCGCGGTCGACTCCGGTGTAACTGCTGTGGCAAAACGTGGCGGTATTATTCAGTCAGTTGACGCTTCTCGCATCGTTGTGAAAGTGAATGATGAAGAACTGGTTCCGGGTGAAGCAGGCATCGACATCTACAACCTGACCAAGTACACCCGTTCAAACCAGAACACCTGTATCAACCAGCGTCCATGTGTGATGCCGGGTGAACCAGTACAGCGCGGTGACGTGCTGGCAGACGGTCCGTCGACTGACCTGGGTGAACTGGCTCTGGGTCAGAACATGCGCATCGCGTTCATGCCTTGGAACGGTTACAACTTCGAGGACTCGATCCTGGTTTCTGAGCGTGTTGTTCAGGAAGACCGTTTCACCACGATCCACATTCAAGAGCTGTCTTGTGTGGCGCGTGACACCAAGCTGGGTGCAGAAGAAATCACGGCTGATATTCCAAACGTAGGTGAGTCTGCTCTGTCTAAACTGGACGAGTCAGGCATCGTTTACATTGGTGCAGAAGTGAAAGGTGGCGACATTCTGGTCGGTAAAGTAACGCCGAAAGGTGAAACTCAGCTGACGCCAGAAGAGAAACTGCTGCGTGCAATCTTCGGTGAAAAAGCGTCTGACGTGAAAGACACTTCACTGCGTGTACCAAACTCAGTATCTGGTACCATCATCGACGTTCAAGTCTTTACCCGTGATGGTGTAGAGAAAGACAAGCGTGCGCTTGAAATTGAACAGATGCAGCTGAAAGAAGCGAAGAAAGACCTGACAGAAGAATTCCAGATCCTGGAAGGCGGTCTTCTGAACCGTGTGAAAGCGGTCCTGATCGAAGGCGGTCACGCTGAAGCGAAACTGGACTCAGTCGATCGTAAGAAGTGGCTGGAAATGACGCTGGAAGACGACGCACTGCAAACTCAGCTGGAACAGCTGGCTGAGCAGTACGACGAGCTGAAAGCGGAATTCGATAAGAAGTTCGAAACCAAGCGCCGTAAGATCACTCAAGGTGATGACCTGGCTCCTGGCGTACTGAAGATCGTGAAAGTTTACCTGGCAGTGAAACGTCGCATTCAGCCTGGTGATAAGATGGCGGGTCGTCACGGTAACAAGGGTGTAATCTCGAAGATCAACCCTGTTGAAGACATGCCTTACGATGAGAAAGGCCAACCGGTCGACATCGTGCTTAACCCACTGGGTGTACCTTCGCGTATGAACATCGGTCAGATCCTGGAAGTTCACTTAGGTCTGGCAGCGAAAGGTATCGGTGACAAGATCAACCAGATGGTGAAACAGCAACAAGAGCTGGCGAAATTCCGTGAGTTCCTGCAAGAGGTTTACTCTCTGGGTGACACTCGTCAGCGTGTTGACGTTGCATCACTGACCGATCAGGAAGTACTGACTCTGGTTGAAAACCTGCGTGGTGGTCTACCAGTTGCAACGCCAGTCTTTGACGGTGCAACCGAGCCAGAAATTAAGAGCCTGCTGAAACTGGCCGATCTGCCAGAATCAGGTCAGCTGACTCTGTTTGATGGTCGTACTGGTGACGCCTTCGAGCGTCCGGTAACCGTTGGTTACATGTACATGCTGAAACTGAACCACCTTGTTGATGACAAGATGCACGCACGTTCAACCGGCTCTTACAGCCTGGTAACGCAGCAGCCGCTTGGTGGTAAAGCTCAGTTCGGTGGTCAGCGTTTCGGTGAGATGGAAGTATGGGCACTGGAAGCATACGGTGCAGCTTACACCCTACAAGAAATGCTAACCGTTAAGTCGGATGACGTTAACGGACGTACCAAGATGTACAAAAACATCGTGGACGGTAACCACAGCATGGAACCTGGTATGCCAGAATCGTTCAACGTATTGTTGAAAGAGATTCGCTCGCTGGGTATCAACATCGAACTAGAAGACGAAGAGTAATCCACTGCCTTTCAATAGAAAGCGGATTATCTGGTAGAAAGCAGCCTGCGCTGGCAGGCTGCTTTTAACTCCTTACAGGAGCTGATTGTGAAAGACTTATTAAACTTTCTAAAAGCACAGCATAAGACTGAAGAATTTGATGCAATCAAAATCGGTCTGTCTTCACCGGACATGATTCGTTCATGGTCTTTCGGTGAAGTTAAAAAACCTGAAACGATCAACTATCGTACGTTCAAGCCTGAGCGCGATGGTCTGTTCTGTGCGCGTATCTTTGGCCCGGTAAAAGACTACGAATGTCTTTGTGGTAAATATAAGCGCCTGAAACACCGTGGTGTTATCTGTGAGAAGTGTGGCGTAGAAGTGACCCAAACTAAAGTTCGTCGTGACCGTATGGGCCACATCGAACTGGCGTCACCAGTTGCTCACATCTGGTTCCTAAAATCACTGCCATCTCGTATCGGTCTGCTGATGGATATCCCTCTGCGTGATATCGAACGTGTTCTGTACTTCGAAATGTACGTAGTTACTGAACCGGGCATGACCGATCTGGAAAAAGGTCAGATGCTGACAGAAGAAGAGTATCTGGACCGTCTGGAAGAGTGGGGTGATGAATTCACCGCTAAGATGGGTGCGGAAGCCATTAAGGACCTGTTGGGTTCAATGGATATGCATGCAGAAGCGGAACAAATGCGCGAAGAGCTGGAATCGACCAACTCTGAAACTAAGCGTAAGAAAATCACTAAGCGTCTGAAGCTGGTTGAAGCGTTCATCGCATCAGGGAACAACCCTGAATGGATGATCCTGACTGTACTGCCAGTTCTGCCGCCGGATCTGCGTCCTCTGGTACCTCTAGATGGTGGCCGTTTTGCGACGTCTGATCTGAACGATCTATACCGTCGTGTGATCAACCGTAACAACCGTTTGAAGCGTCTGCTAGAGCTGGCTGCTCCGGACATCATCGTACGTAACGAAAAACGTATGCTGCAAGAGTCTGTTGATGCGCTGCTGGATAACGGTCGTCGTGGTCGTGCGATCACAGGTTCAAACAAGCGTCCTCTGAAATCTCTTGCTGATATGATCAAGGGTAAACAAGGTCGTTTCCGTCAGAACCTGCTAGGTAAACGTGTAGACTACTCAGGCCGTTCTGTAATCACCGTTGGTCCTTACCTGCGTCTGCACCAGTGTGGTCTTCCGAAGAAGATGGCACTAGAGCTGTTCAAACCATTCATCTACAGCAAGCTGGAAACACGTGGCCTGGCTACAACGATCAAAGCTGCGAAGAAAATGGTAGAGCGCGAAGAAGCAGTGGTATGGGATATTCTGGATGAAGTTATCCGTGAACACCCAGTGCTGCTGAACCGTGCACCAACTCTGCACCGTCTGGGTATTCAGGCATTTGAACCGGTTCTTATCGAAGGTAAAGCGATTCAGCTTCACCCACTGGTTTGTGCGGCGTACAACGCGGACTTCGATGGTGACCAGATGGCGGTACACGTACCTCTGACTCTGGAAGCTCAGCTTGAAGCGCGTACCCTGATGATGTCGACCAACAACATTCTGTCGCCAGCGTCAGGTGATCCGATCATCGTTCCTTCTCAGGACGTGGTATTGGGTCTGTACTACATGACCCGTGAAAAGATCAACGTGAAAGGCGAAGGTATGTACCTGGCCAGCTCTGCAGAAGCAGAGAAGGCGTACCGTACCAAGTCAGCAGAACTGCATGCTCGCGTTAAAGTACGTATCACTGAAACTGTGGTTGATGAAGACGGTCACAGCACGACAGAAACCAAGATGGTGGACACCACTATCGGTCGTGCAATGCTATGGCAAATCGTACCGAAAGGTCTGCCTTACAGCATCGTGAACCAGAAGCTGGGTAAGAAGCAAATCTCGAACCTGCTGAACGAGGCTTACCGTAAGCTGGGTCTGAAAGACACCGTTATCTTTGCTGACCAAATCATGTACACCGGTTTTGCGTACGCTGCACTGTCAGGTGTGTCGGTTGGTATCGACGATATGGTTGTACCACCAGCGAAATACACTGAAATCACAGAAGCTGAAGAAGAAGTTCGCGAAATCCAGGAACAGTACCAGTCTGGTCTGGTTACTGCAGGTGAGCGCTACAACAAAGTGATCGATATCTGGGCTTCGACCAATGACCGCGTTGCGAAAGCGATGATGGAAAACCTGTCGTCTGAAACCGTACTGAACCGTGACGGTGAAGAAGAGCAACAAGAGTCGTTCAACAGCATCTACATGATGGCCGACTCGGGCGCTCGTGGTTCTGCCGCGCAGATTCGTCAGCTTGCTGGTATGCGTGGTCTGATGGCACGTCCGGATGGTTCAATCATCGAAACGCCGATCACCGCAAACTTTAAAGAAGGCCTGAACGTACTTCAGTACTTTATCTCAACCCACGGTGCTCGTAAGGGTCTGGCGGATACCGCACTGAAGACAGCGAACTCGGGTTACCTGACTCG
Source organism: Vibrio sp. V39_P1S14PM300 (assembly GCF_009904765.1). Taxonomy (NCBI): domain Bacteria; kingdom Pseudomonadati; phylum Pseudomonadota; class Gammaproteobacteria; order Vibrionales; family Vibrionaceae; genus Vibrio; species Vibrio sp. V39_P1S14PM300. The sequence goes on along the minus strand of NZ_WXWP01000025.1, from coordinate 17,232 downwards.
TCGTCTGGTTGACGTAGCACAAGACGTCGTGGTTACTGAACACGACTGTGGTACGGTTGAAGGTGTCGACATGATGCCTCACATCGAAGGTGGTGACGTTAAAGTTGCTCTGACTGAGCTGGCGCTGGGTCGTGTCGTTGCAGAAGACGTGCTGAAGCCGGGTACCGAAGAAGTTCTTATCCCGCGTAACACCCTGATCGATGAGAAGTGGTGTCAGATCATGGACGAAAACTCGGTTGATAGCATGAAAGTGCGTTCAGTCGTAACGTGTGATTCTGACTTCGGTTGTTGTGCTCAGTGTTACGGTCGTGACCTGGCTCGCGGTCACTTGGTTAACCAAGGTGAAGCCGTGGGTGTTATCGCCGCTCAATCTATCGGTGAACCGGGTACACAGCTGACGATGCGTACGTTCCACATCGGTGGTGCAGCATCAACAGCGGCAGCGGAAAACAGCATCCAAGCGAAGAACAATGGTTCTGTGAAGCTGAACAACGCGAAATTTGTTATCAACAAAGATGGCAAACTGGTGATCACGTCTCGTGCTTCTGAGATGACCATCATCGATGAGTTCGGTCGTACCAAAGAGAAACACAAACTGCCATATGGCTCGCTGTTGAGCAAAGGTGACAACGACGCAGTTGAAGCTGGTGAAACAGTGGCTAACTGGGAAGCGCACACCATGCCAATCATCACTGAAGTGGCGGGTCGTGTTCAGTTCGTGGACATGATCGATGGCGTGACGGTTTCTCGTCAGACGGATGACCTGACTGGTCTGTCGTCAAGCGAAGTGACGGAGCCGGCTGCTCGTCCTGCAGCAGGTAAAGACATGCGTCCAGCGGTCAAACTTGTGGATGAGAATGGCAACGACGTAATGATCGCGGGCACTGATATGCCAGCGCATTACTTCCTGCCAGGTAAAGCGATCGTCAACATCGAAGATGGCGCGGAAGTTGGTGTGGGTGATACCCTAGCCCGTATTCCTCAGAAATCTGGTGGTAACAAAGACATCACCGGTGGTCTACCACGCGTTGCTGACCTGTTCGAAGCCCGTAAGCCGAAAGAGCCTGCGATTCTGGCGGAACACACAGGTACAGTCAGCTTCGGTAAAGAGACTAAAGGTAAACGTCGTCTGGTGATCACTCGCGATAGCGGTGAGGCCTACGAAGAGATGATTCCTAAGCATCGTCAGCTGAACGTGTTCGAAGGCGAACGGGTTGAGCGTGGTGACGTGATCGCTGATGGTCCAGAGACACCGCATGACATCCTGCGTCTGCGTGGTATCCATGCTGTGACTCAATACATCGCCAACGAAGTTCAAGAAGTTTACCGTCTGCAAGGCGTTAAGATTAACGATAAGCACATCGAAACGATCGTTCGTCAGATGCTGCGTAAGTGTACTATCACGCATGCGGGTGACTCTGAGTTCTTGCCGGGTGAACAGGTTGAATACTCACAAGTTAAGATTGCTAACCGTGATCTGGAAGCAGAAGGCAAAGAGCCTGCACGTTTCGAGCGTGAACTTCTGGGTATCACTAAAGCGTCGCTAGCGACTGAGTCATTCATCTCTGCGGCATCGTTCCAGGAAACGACTCGCGTACTGACAGAAGCTGCGGTATCGGGTAAGCGTGATGACCTGCGTGGTCTGAAAGAGAACGTTATCGTGGGTCGTCTGATCCCTGCGGGTACCGGTTTTGCGTACCATCAGGATCGTCAGGCGAAGCGTGCGGAAGCTCAGGATGGTCCGTCTGCTGAACAAGCGACTGATAACCTGGCGGCGTTGCTAAACGCTGGCTTCTCAGCCGACGAGTAATCGCTCAGCGAGACAATGAAAAAAGGCACCTTAGGGTGCCTTTTTTGTGTCTGGAGTAAAGCGAAGACAGATAGCAGGTCTTGCCGGATAAGTGTATGCCCACCTACGTTAAACGTTGATCGTGGCACGCCTAGGCGCCGGGTGGCACCGATAAGCTGTCGGCGATCAGTTGGATCAGATGGTCTTCTACCTCAAAACGGTATTCCATGGTTTCCCCGACGTCGGATAAGGCATTGTCGAAGTTCTCCAGATCGTCTTTTTCATCCACTGCCGAATAGCGTTCGTAGAATTCAATCAGCGGCTCAGTGGTTAACACGATTTTGGCGTAGGTTTGGTTAATCTCGTCGGTGGCGGTAAAACCGGTCGATTGCCATTTATCCATCACCATGTCGTATATTTGGTAGTGACCTTCGGAGATATAGTCAACCAGATGTTCGCAGAAGCTGTGAATTTCAGGGGGAGAAGGGAGTTCCAGTACGGTAGATTTGTTTGCGCAGGGTTGCAGAGAGGCCAGTTTACAGTATTCAACTATCAAACGTTGCCTGGTTTCCAGCCAGTGGTCGATGACATCACTGGAGCCACCCCATTGTTCCTGCGTGTGTTTGAATTTTTTTAGCATGACCATGCCCTCATGATCGAGTCACATTCCCGTGACTATTTAACTTCGCTCAGCAAAGTGTCCATTAGAGTGTTAAGCTCTTTTGCTCACAAGAGTTTTTGCCTGAATTGTCCAGGTTGATTAACTCTGGTATGAAATTAGATTGCCAGTAAAATGAACGAACTGCAAGTTGATAGGAGTGGCGACAGTGGAAAACAGTGAAGTCAACTATGGTGACCAAGCTTACTGGTGTGTTGTATCAGGAAGTGAGCTCTGGATGGCATCCGGTATGCTACCGAAAGGAAAAGCCAGTGATTTTGAACTGCCGGCTGAACAAGCGGTGTGTATCGGTGACTATCAGGGTACCGCTGTAATGTGGCTGGATGAACACCACGTCGATCGACCACTGGAGATGGTGTCACTGCGTGATTGCCTGCACTTACCTGAACCACTGTTTTTGCTGCTCAGCAAGGTGGTGCAATACGGTCACATGACTCAGTCGATGCGCTTTTGTCCGCAGTGCGGAGGACGCAATCATCTCAATCACAATCAATTGGCAATGCAATGCGGTGACTGCCGAACACTGCATTATCCGCGGATCTTCCCGTGTATTATTGTCGCCGTCCGTGATCAGCAGCGGATATTGCTGGCACAACATCCGCGCCATCGTAATGGCATGTATACGGTGATCGCCGGTTTCTTGGAAGTGGGGGAAACGCTGGAGCAGTGTGTGGCACGTGAAGTCCGTGAAGAGACCGGTATTGAAGTGCGTAACATCCGTTATTTTGGCAGCCAGCCGTGGGCATTTCCGTCGAGCATGATGATGGGGTTTGTGGCCGATTACCACAGCGGCGTGCTAAAACCGGACTACAGTGAACTGAGTGATGCGCGCTGGTTTGAGGTGGATGAGATGCCGCCCGTTGCCCCGCCAGGGACCATTGCAAGAGCGTTGATCGAGCACACGATAGAACGCATCAAATCTGGACATCATACTGAAAAATAGGCAAAAAAAACCCTCCGGGTAGGAGGGGGTAAGTAAGATGTCGTTATGAGATGCTGAGCCTCACGGACTCAGTGAGTAATTATTGTTTTCGCTAGCGAACAAATTTTTAACATTGAAGTCAGGTGGGTGCAAATTAAGCACTGATTTAAAAGTTAATAACTTGATCCAGATTGCAAAGCCGACTGATTTTGCGAGGCGAAGAGTGTTAGAATAGCGCCCACAAAAAAGCGCCTCAAATAAGTGGAATAACGGAATGACTGAATTAAAGAATGACCGCTACCTTCGTGCCTTGTTGAAACAACCTGTCGATTACACTCCGGTGTGGATGATGCGTCAGGCTGGCCGCTACCTGCCAGAGTACCGTGAAACCCGGGCGCAGGCCGGCGACTTTATGTCGCTTTGTCGCAACGCGGAGTTGGCATCAGAAGTGACTCTTCAGCCGTTGCGTCGTTTTCCACTTGATGCGGCGATTCTGTTTTCCGATATTCTGACCATCCCAGATGCCATGGGGTTGGGCCTGCGTTTCGCAGCCGGCGAAGGTCCGGTATTTGATAATCCCATCACCTGTAAGGCTGACGTGGATAAGATTGGTCTGCCTGATCCTGAGGGTGAACTGCAATACGTGATGAACGCGGTACGCCAGATCCGTAAAGATCTTAAAGGAGAAGTCCCTCTGATTGGTTTCTCCGGCAGTCCATGGACACTGGCGACTTACATGGTCGAAGGTGGCAGCTCGAAAGCCTTCACCAAGATCAAGAAGATGATGTACGCCGAGCCGCACACGCTGCACGCGTTGCTGGATAAACTGGCCGACAGCGTGATCGAATACCTCAATGCCCAAATCAAAGCCGGCGCTCAGTCTGTGATGGTGTTTGATACATGGGGTGGGGTGCTGACGCCGCGTGACTACAACCTGTTCTCATTGCAGTACATGCACAAGATCGTCGATGGCCTGATTCGTGAAAATGAAGGCCGCCGCGTGCCCGTCACATTGTTCACCAAAAATGGCGGTATGTGGCTGGAGCAGATTGCGGCCACGGGCTGTGATGCGGTTGGACTGGACTGGACGATCAATATTGCTGACGCCAAGGCGCGTGTGGGCGAGCAAGTGGCCCTGCAGGGCAACATGGATCCGTCAATGTTGTATGCCCAGCCGGAACGTATTCGTGAAGAAGTGGCATCGATTCTGGACGGATTTGGCCACGACGGGACCGGCCATGTCTTTAACCTCGGACACGGCATCCATCTGGATGTGCCGCCGGAAAACGCCGGTGTGTTTGTCGAGGCTGTCCACCAGTTGTCCCGGCCGTACCACAAATAATCACCTTCGCAAAAGCGCCTGATAAGACCAGGCGCTTTTTGCTTATAGCGTAAACTAGTCGCTATACTCAGATAAATACTCAGATAAATACTCAGCGGGAATTGAATAAATCGATGAAAACACGCGATAAAATCGTTTATGCGGCACTGGAACTGTTTAATCAACAAGGTGAGCGTAATGTGACCACCAATCACATTGCGGCGCACATCGATATCAGTCCCGGCAATCTCTATTACCATTTTCGTAATAAGCAGGAGATTGTGCGGGAGATTTTCGCGTTGTACTCGGCTGAGCTGCTGGAGCGGTTCACGCCGATCCAGGGGCAGCAGGAGAGTCTGGTGTTGCTGAAACAATACCTGGACTCGATCTTCACCCTGATGTGGAAATACCGTTTTTTCTACGCCAATATGCCAGAAATTCTTCAGCGCGATCAGGTGTTGCAGGAAGAATACATTCAGGTACAAGAGCGGCTTCAGTCTAACCTGGTTGATATCATGGGCGTGTTTGTTGAACTCGGCCTGCTTAAAGGCAGTGATGCGGACCTGAAAGCCTTGGTGACGACGCTCCACATGATTGCGTACAGCTGGTTGGGGTATCAGTCAGCGATGTCGAAAAACACCGACATTACCGAACGGGTGGTGCATCAGGGGATGTTGCAGATGATCGCGGTGGTGAAGCCAAGCGCCACTGCGCAGGGGCGGGAACAACTGCAATTGCTGGAAGATGGCGTCAAAGCCATGTATTCCTGAGTTGATCCTATCGTAACAGACTGACTTATAACCTTTTGCTCTTTGTTGCCCGGCCGTGAAACCGTTAGATTAATCTCTTTGAACGGACGCTACCGCGCGGGGTAACTGCATGCATTTTGATGTCTTCAACGGGGATGCCGACGGCATTCTCTCTCTGGTGCAACTTCGTCTGGCCGAGCCCAGGCCGGCGAGGTTGGTCACGGGCGTGAAGCGGGATATTCAGTTATTGGAGCCGCTGGACGCCGCTGATGGAGACACGCTGACGGTGTTGGACATTTCTATGGCGAAGAACCAGAGCGCGTTGCTGCGTTTGCTGAGCGCTGGCGCCAGCGTGTTTTACGCCGACCATCATCAACCGGACGAGATTCCTACCCATCCCGCGCTGCAGGCGCACATCAACTTAGATCCGAACACTTGTACCGCTCTGATCATTGATGAGCTGTTGCAAGGGCGGTTTCACTTATGGGCGATCACCGCTGCGTACGGCGACAATCTGATCGCGCGTGCCGATGAATTGGCGACGGCGGCGGGCTTGTCTCGTGAGCAAAGGGACCAGTTGCGTGAACTAGGCACCCTGATCAATTACAACGGTTATGGGGCCGAAGTGGCGGATCTGCATGTTCATCCGGCCGAGCTGTTTCGCGCATTACTGGAGTACACTTCGCCGCTGGAGGCCATCAGCGATCCGGCGTCACCGTATCTGCGCCTAAAGCAAGCCTACGCGGCGGACATGCAACAAGTGCAGGCACTCGCAGCGGATTACGTTTCGGATAAACTGGCCGTTTATCATCTCGATGACAGTGCGGCGTCGCGGCGGATTAGTGGGGTGCTTGGCAATACGTTGGCCAATCAGACGCCATCCAGGGCGCATCTGGTGGTCACCCCCAATCGCCAGGGCTCGCTGACCGTGTCGCTGCGCGCACCGCTGGACAACAAACAGGGCGCGGCGGCGATTTGTACCCAGTTTGCCACCGGAGGTGGCCGCGAGGCGGCGGCAGGTATTAATGCGTTGCCGCGCGAAGTGTTGCCGCGTTTAATTGCGGTGATTGAAGCTTATTACTGATTATTTCAGCCAGCTTGATGGGTTCTGGGTTTTGCTGTTGCGGCGGATTTCAAAATACAAGCCTGGCTGGCTTTGGCCACCGGTATCACCCGCGAGCGCAATGGTTTCACCGGCGGTGACTTTATCGCCTTCTTTCTTCAGCAGCGTTTGGTTAAAGCCGTAAAGGGTCATGTCGCCTTTGCCGTGATCGAGCAGCACCACCAGACCATAACCGCGCAGGTATTCGGCAAACACCACCGTGCCCGGATACACCGCTTTGACCGCCTGACCGTAACTGGCACCGATCACCATGCCTTTCCAGTTAATTTGTCCGGTTTGATGCGAGCCATAGTTGTGCAATACCCGGCCGTTGAGTGGCCAGGGCAGGCGACCTTTCTGACGGCCGAGGCCGTCCATTGGGACGGCGTTCCGCTTGGCGGCTTTGGCGATTTCGGCCTTGAGCCGGGTTTCATTGCGTTGCAGCTCTGCCAGGTAGACTTTGTTGCTGGAGATGTTGCCTTTGATCTTGTTGACGGTCTGTTTGCGTTTGGACTGTGTCTGAGCCAGCTCGTCCCGTTTGTCGGTCTGCTCTTTGAGCAGCGAGGTGATCTGTTCTTTTTCCAGCTCTAGCTGACGTTCGCTGTCGTTCAACTCTTGCTGGGTGATCTCCAGCGCTTCGATGGTTTCCGCTCGTGCTTTAGCCAGGTGCTGGAAATATTGACTCATGCGATCTTCTTCCGGATCGCTGCGCAGCAGATTCGAACCGTTGCTTTTATTCATCATGTAATAGGTTTGCAACAGTTGCGCCAGCTTATCGCTTTGGGCGGTTTTTTGCGCTTCGAGCTGAGTGATTTTCTCTTTGAGTTTGGCAATATTGGCGTTGGCCGTGACCAGTGAAGCCTTGGTTTGTTTGATCTGGGTTTCCAACCTGCTGATCCCAAGCTCCTGTTGCTTGAGCGATTTTTGCAGCTTATCCAGTTCGTTTTGCTGTGAGCTGAGGGATTTTTGCTGACGGGTGATTTCGCTTTTTACGCCTTTGAGCTCGTTCGGTGATACGGCGTGTGCCGGTGTCAAAGCGGATGAGACCAACATGAGTGTCGCAATAGTCAGGCTACGACGAAAAAAAACGAGCGTCGACGAAAAGCAGAAGGTCATGGTTTGTGTGGTTCCGTATCCCAGATTCAGGTAAGCCAGTATACCCAAAGACTTTTGTCAGAAGAAAGGACTATGTCAAAACTTCCTCTGTCGAACGCCGATGAAAAAACGCCCCGCTGGTGAGCAGGGCGTGGTATCGACATCGTGTACTTATTTGTACAGTACGTCACCGGACATTTCTGAAGGAATTTCCATGTCGGTCAGTGACAACATGGTTGGTGCCAGATCCGACAGTTTGCCGCCAGATTTGAATTCCAGATCTTTGCCGCCAACGTAGATCAGTGGCACCGGCAGGTTGGTGTGCGCCGTGTGCGTACCACCAGTTTCCGGGTTCACCATCATTTCCGCGTTACCGTGGTCGGCGGTGATCAGCAGTTGACCGTCCACTTCTTTAATGGCTTCAACTACACGGCCAATGCATTCATCTACGGCTTCACAGGCCTGAACGGCGGCGTCGTATACGCCGGTGTGACCAACCATATCGCCATTCGGGTAGTTACAGATGATCGCGTCGTACTTGCCGGATTTGATCGCTGCAACCAGTTTGTCGGTCAGCTCAGGTGCGCTCATTTCTGGCTGAAGGTCGTAAGTCGCTACTTTTGGTGACGCCACCAGTTGACGCTCTTCGCCGTCAAACTCAGTTTCCACGCCACCATTGAAGAAGAAGGTTACGTGTGCGTATTTCTCTGTTTCCGAGATGCGCAGTTGAGTTTTGCCGGCTTTCGCCAGCCATTCACCGTACGTATTGTCCAGCGATGCTGGTGGGAATGCGCACAGCAGCGGAATGTCAGCGGCGTACTGAGTCAGCATCACAAAGTCGACTTGTGGGAACGCTTTGCGCTCGAACCCTTCAAAACCCGGTACAAAAGTACGGGTGATTTGGCGGGCACGGTCTGCACGGTAGTTCATGAAGATCACGGCGTCGCCATCTTGCATCGCGGCAGACTCTTGGCCTTCTGCCCGGATTTCCGTGGCTTTGACAAACTCATCGTTTTCTTCACGGGCGTAAGCGGCTTCCAGACCCGCTACCGCGGAGTCATAAGTGAAGTCGCCTTGTGCCAGAGTCAGCAGGTCGTATGCTTTTTCAACGCGTTCCCAGTTGTTGTCGCGGTCCATGGCGTAGTAACGGCCAACCAGCGAGGCGATGCGGCCTTTGCCCAGTTCAGCAAACAGCGCGTCAAAGCGTTGCAGTGAGTTTTCTGCGCTGCGTGGCGGCGTATCACGGCCATCGAGGAAGCAGTGCAGGTAGATTTTCTCCGCGCCACGTTCTGCGGCCATTTTAACCGCTGCGTAGATGTGATCTTCGTGTGAGTGTACGCCACCCGGTGACATAAGACCCATCAGGTGCACCGCTTTGCCGGCAGCGACCGCCTTATCAATGGCGTTGACCAGAGTCGGGTTGTGTTGGAATTCACCGTCAGCAATCGCTTTGGTGATACGGGTCAGATCTTGGTAAACCACGCGGCCGGCACCGATATTGGTGTGGCCCACTTCTGAGTTACCCATCTGACCGTCTGGCAGGCCCACATCCATACCGGACGCTGAAATCAGCGTGTGTGGATTGTTTGCCATCAGGCTGTCCATGACCGGAGTGTTCGCGTTGTTGATTGCGTTGCTGTCGTTGTCTTCACGGTAACCCCAACCGTCAAGAATCACCAGTGCCATTGGCTTCTTAGCTGACATAGTTATGACCTCGTCAAATTCAAAGTAACTTTAGAAAGAAATTAGCGTAATTTTACTACACTTTGAAGTGATTGCAGTAGGTTAAGATCAATGATTCTCCCTATCAATGCAATCGGAGCGGCCGAAATGATCAGAAACCACCTCAAAATGAAAATTTATTAGCAACACCCTTTATCCGGGTATTGTAGTTACGAGACCAGTATTCCGGTCCCGCACACCGCAACGACGGCTCCCAGCCAAGCGTATCGGTTAGGGCGGCGCCGAGTGTAGATCCATAGTATAGGCAATAGCATGATGGGTGTGGTCGAAGAGAGCAAGGCCACCATGCCGACGTTGCCTTCGCGCAGTGCGTAGAGAATTAAGGTCATCCCAACCGCCATGGCCAAAAAGCCGTTGATGGCGGTGATCGCAAATATTCTGACGGTCATTCGTTGGGTTGCTCGGGCCAGGCGGGCTCCGCTCAGCAGCAGTAAGGAGTGCGCGATGAATGCGGTGATCATCCGGATCGCCGAGGCCGCAATGGGATCAATATCGGTTTGCATCACAGGTTTGGCGATGATGCCACCGAGTGCCTGGCACAGTGCGGCGGTCAGCCCCAGTGCCACGCCGATCCAGACGTTGCCTTTGACGGCTTCAAGGTGATTACTGCTCTGGCCTCGGCGGCCAAAAAAGATTGCCGTCAGTACACCGGAAAACACCAGTGCAGCGCCGATCAGCTCATTGGTGGTCATGCTTTCGCTAAACAGAAAATAGCCGAGAATGGCTGAGAACACTGCGTGACAGGAGAATAGCAGCCCGGCCTGGCGTGGCCCCATCCGGTTAAGGCAGGCGAACAGCGCGGTATCACCGATAAAGATCCCGATCAGACCGGACAGCATCATTGGGGTAATGGCGTTGTCTGCGACGCTTGACCAGCCTCCGGACAGCCAGGCCATCAGCGACAGAATCAAGGCTGTGCAGCCCATACGCCAACGGCTGTAAGCAAACGTGCCAAGGTGTTGTGCGGGTGTCACAGACAACAAGCTGGCGACCGCCCATAAAAACGCGGCCGCCAACGCTAACCATTCGTAACCCATGAAAAAGACGTCCTTGTACTGGGAGGGAAGTTAAGGACATCACTATGCCTCAATCAGGCCGGGTCACAAAGCAAAGATTGAGGCCGGGTGAGATCAGACTTTAAAGCGACTGATCTGCTGGCGCATTGCGTCCGCCGCTCGGTTCATGTCTGCCGCACTTTCGCTGCTCTGGATGGACTGCTGAGCCAGCGCATCGGAGGCGTCTTTGATGCCTTGTGTATTGCGACTGATGTCTTCACTGACCGCACGCTGCTCTTCCGCCGCACTGGCGATTTGCAAGGCCATATCATTGATTTCATTAATTGCAGTTGTGATTTTCGACAAGCTGTCCTGAGCTTCCTGCGCGTAGCTGACACTGGTGTCCGCCAACTGAGTGCTGGTTTGCATGCTGTCAACGGCCTGACGGGTGTTGCCCTGCAGTGTTTCGATCATGGCCCGGATCTCCTCGGTGGAGCCGTGGGTACGCTGGCTCAGTACCCGAACTTCATCCGCCACCACGGCAAAACCGCGCCCTTGCTCACCCGCACGTGCAGCTTCGATCGCGGCATTGAGGGCCAGCAGGTTGGTCTGCTCGGCAATATCCTGAATGGTGGACAGGATCTGGTTGATGCTCTGGGCGTTGTTTTCCAGCTCGCTGATGACATCGGCGGCACTGGTGACCTGATTGGCCAGGCTGATGATGGATGAGCGGTTTTGCTCGATCACCTGTTGGCCGTCCTGACAGGCACTGGCCGAGGCTTGGGAGGCCGTTGCGGTCAGTTCGGCGTGGCTGGCCACTTCGGCGGCGGTAGCCGACATTTCGTGGATCGCGGTGGCGATCTGGTTGACGTCGTTCTGCTGGTGCTCGACCCGGTCAGCAGCCTGCATAGAAAGGGAGCTGGCCTGACCGGCCTGAGCCGACAAAGTCTGGCTGTGATCGACGATGCCCCGCAGCATCTGTTGCAACTGGCTGAGGAACTGGTTGACGTGTGTCGCCAGTTCGCCGATTTCGTCCATCCGTTTGATGTCGATACGCTGAGTCAGATCGCCTTCCCCCTGAGAAAGTTCCTGTACCGCATCAGACAGAGTTTTGAGTGGCATCAATAAGCGGGTGATGATCAATGTACTGATGGTCGCGATGATCACGTACAACACCACCGACGCGATGGCGGTAAAGGTAATCTGCTCCGAGACCGAAGCGTATGCCATCTGTTTGTCGACCACGATACCCAGAGACCAGTCGGTGTTAGGCACTGAAGCCAGATACACCAGCTGTTCGTTCTTTGCTGGCCAGTCGACAGTGGTGATGCTGCTCTGGCGGGTCAACTCGGCCACCTGACTGGCGGTCAGCGCCGGATTGAGGTTGGTCAGTGGTTTCTGACTCAGTTTTTCATCCTGATACGCCACGATGTTGTTCTGGCCATCGACCAGAAACGCAAAACCATTGTTGTCCAGACGCAGGTTGAGAACCTCTTTAATGATGTTGGTGACGGTCAGATCCGCCGCCAGTACCCCGCGTTTTTGCCCGGAAAAGGCTTTAGCAATACTGACAACGATGCTGCCATCAAAGTCCTGGTAGGGTTCAGTGATGATCAGACCGTTGCTGGCCATGGCATCCTGATACCAGGGGCGGCTGCGCGGATCGTAATCGGTGGGCCAATCTTCGGTTTTGTCGCCGTAGGCAATGCTGCCGTCATTGAAACCGGCGTACACCGAAAGGAAGTTCCCAGCCCGTTTGGTCACCAGCAGCTCGCGGTCGGCGTTGGATTGGTCTGCAATCGCCTTCTCGTTGGCGAGCATCATGCTGCTGCGCGTGGCCAGCCAGTCACTGATGTAGCGAGTGGTTGCCCGACTGGCATTTTCCATTTCCTGGCTGATGGCTGAGGTGGTTTCCTGCCTCAGTTGACTGACCGAAATCCATGCCTGAACACCGCTGACTATCGCGATGATGATCGCTATGGCGATTTGAATTTTAAACTTTATTGTGTTTCTCATTGCCTTTCCTTCATTACAGCAGAAGAGTGCCTAACAGGCCTCGATTGGGCTCATACTCCGCCTTGTTATGGTTGTGAATTGACGGAGATGCTTCACAGCATCCGCTGATAGTAGTGGATGACGGCAGTGAGTAATTTGATCGCGTCGACGTATTAAATGTGTGGATTATCGCCAAATTGCGTATATATGGGGTGGATTTGCGATGATGTGACCTCCGATCCAGAAATTCTGTCGCGGAGGTCGGAGTTACATCAGGTGAGCATCAGCGCGGCACCATACACCACCAACAGACCGATCACGCCCATGATCAGGCCGGTTTTGGCCATATCTTTACTCTCGATGAGCCCGGTGGAATAGGCGAGCGAGTTCGGCGGTGTCGATACTGGCAGAATCATCCCCAGTGAGGCCGAGAAGGCGACGATCACCAGCAACCCCTGCAGGCCACCGACGGTTGTCAGGCTGTCCATGGAACTGCCAATCGCTGCGGCGATCGGCATCAACAAGTTGGCAGTGGCGGTGTTGGACATAAAATTTGCCATCAGCCAGCACACCATCGACAGAGCAATCACCACCGCCATCGGTGACAGCGCTTCATAATGGATAGCATGAGCCAGCGCGGCTGCCAGACCGGTGTGATCCAGTGCGATGCCGATCGCGATCCCGCCGGCAACCAGCCACAATACATCCCAGTTGATCAACTTAAGCTCCTCTTTACCCATGATGCCGGTCAGGGTGAATACCGCGAGGGGAATGATCGACACCACGTATGTGTTCATGCCGTGCAGTTGTGTGGTCATCCACAACAATATGGTGGCGGCAAAGGTGACGTACACCACAATCGCGCGCCATTGCATACTGAACTGACCATTGAGTTTGAGCTCCATGCGGACCTGAGTCGACGGAAACAGCTTCTGCAGTAAAAACCAGGCGATGGTCAGTTGTAGAATAACAAACGGTAGCCCCATCATCATCCAGCTGAGAAAGCTGATGCTGTGTTCCCCTGTCAGGTATTGCAGGGCAATCGCATTAGGGGGCGTGCCGATGGGGGTCGCGATGCCTCCGGTATTGGCGGCGATGGGAATACACAGCACCAACGCTTTGATTCCCAGATCACCTTTTGGCGCTGATGCGACGATCGGGCCAAGCAGTGCCAGCATCATCACGGTGGTGGCGGTATTGGACATGAACATTGAGAACACGGCCGTGATCAGCATCAGGCCGAGCATAATGAATCTGGGCTGATTCCCGAACGGTTTTAACAGCACCCGGGCCAGGTTGTTGTCCAGTTCATATTTGGAAGCGGCGATCGCCAGCGCGAAGCCACCCATGAACAGAATAATGATCGGCGAAGAAAAGGCGCTGAAAATGTCGGTATACGCTAATAGCTGCCCCAAGTCGTGGCCGCTGGGCGGCGTGCGGAACAGGTGCAGGCCTTTGTCGGAAATCATCACCAGTTCCAGAGCGATGATCAGAATGGAGGTGGCAAACACCGGCACCGGTTCCAATACCCACAGCAGAGCCGCCAGCAGGAAAATCGCCAGCAGGCGATGTTGGATCAGGGTCAGGTTGTCGATCGGTATCGCATCCATTGGCATCATCAGGACACCGAGTGGGAGCAGGAAGCAGATGAGCAGCTTGATGACTGTCTCGGTTTTCATCGTCGGCATAATGCACTCTCTGACAAGGTCGGTGTCATTAGCATAAGAGATGCGTGGCGGTGGGTCTTAGACCAAGCTTAGAGTTTTGATATGTCGCGGATTTTTATGCGATTGTTTTGTTTTTCATCAATAAAAAGCCCCGTGAGGTACGGGGCTTGGAAAGGTGCTGAGTGAAGGGATTATTCTGTATCACTTTGCTCGGTTTTACGGTACGCATATGGGGCGCCCATGCGTGTCGGTGCGTTGTCCTGGATGCTGTCATCAAACCGGATGGCGTCTTTGGCGAACAGGTTGATCACGGTCGAGCCCAGTTTGAAACGGCCCATTTCCTGACCTTTTTTCAATACCACGGACTGAGTTCCCTGCGCCGGATAATCCCAACGGTAAACGGTGTTGCCACGCGGTGGCGTGACCGTGCCTGCCCAGACCAGTTCAATGCTGCCGACGATGGTGGCGCCGACCAGAACTTGGGCCATCGGGCCGAATTCGGTATCGAAAATACACACCACACGCTCGTTGCGCGCAAACAGGTTTGGTACGTTTTCTGCCGTCAGCGGGTTGACCGAAAACAGATCGCCCGGTACGTAAATCATCTGACGCAATACCCCATCACATGGCATGTGCACCCGGTGATAATCACGTGGTGACAGGTACAGAGTGGCAAACTCACCATCGGCAAACTCGGCGGCCAGTTGCTCGTCCCCCCCCAGCAACTCCTGAGCGCTGAAGTAATGACCTTTAGCTTGGATCAGTTGGCTGTCTTCGATGGGGCCAAACTGGCTGACACACGCGTCAGCCGGGTGCGTGATGAGATCCGCCCCGTCTGCCAGCGGGCGTGCATCGCCTTTCAGTTCACGTACGAAGAACTCATTGAAGGTCTTAAAATGTGTCGGATCAGAGTGGCGCGCTTCGTCCATATTGACGTGGTATTTTTTGATGAACCAGCGGATCACAGCGGTGGTCAGACCGCCAGCCTGGGCTGACGCCAGTTTGCCCATCAGGCGGGTCAGGCCGTGCTGAGGAATCCAGTACTGCAGTCCAACTTTAATCTTGTCCATTGTGTTTCGTTCCAATGTTAATAGTCGGTTTCAAATCTTCAGGGCGCGAGATAGTACTTAAAAAGGCACCGCTTGTCAGCAGTGTCTCATCTCGCGTCGCCAAGGAGTGTGTTACAGGTCGGCTTTTTTGTTGCGGGAATACTGACGGTTGGCTTTGTTTTCCGCCATGCTTTCCAGAATGCGATGATAGTTATCAAAGCGTACTTCGCTGATCTCGCCGTTTTCAACCGCTTCACGTAGCAAACAGCCGGGATCGTCCAGATGTTTGCAGTCACGGAATTTACAGCCACCGAGGTAGGGACGAAATTCGACAAATGCCTCGGTGACTTCGTCGGCTTCCAGGTGCCACAGGCCGAATTCGCGTACGCCCGGCGAATCAATCAGATCGCCACCGGATGGGAAGTGGTACAAGCGCGCAGCGGTGGTGGTGTGTTGGCCCAGCCCCGAGTTTTGCGAGACTTCTCCTTCTTCGACGTCCAGACCTGGCATCAGGGCGTTCACCAGACTGGATTTGCCCACCCCAGACTGACCAACGAAGATATTGACGCGATCGCGCAGCTGGTCTTCGAGCTCTGTGATGCCTTCGCCGCTCTCTTTACTGACCAGCACAACTCGATAACCAATGCGCTGATATTCACTCATCCACTCGCGGTAGAGGGTACGCTGCTCTTCATCCAGCAGATCGATTTTGTTCAGCACCAGCAGCGGTACAATGTTGAGTGTCTCAGACACCACCAGATACCGGTCAATGATATTGAGAGACAGCTCCGGCAGGACAGAAGAGACGATCACCATCTGGTCGACGTTGGCGGCCACTGGTTTCAGACCGTCGTAGTAATCCGGGCGAGTCAGCACAGAGCTGCGAGGTTCGACAGCTTCCACCACACCGGAAATGCCGTCCATCGATTCCAGACCAGAACGCCAGATCACTTTGTCTCCGGACACCAGCGTTTCAATACCCCGGCGCAGATTACAGCGATGTACCTCTTTGGTCTCGGTGTCTTCGATGTCGGCGTGCTGGCCAAAGCGGGTGATAACCAACCCGGTTTTGCTGCCACCCAGCATGGTTTCGTCCCACTGAACGGTTTCTTCCTGAGTGAGCTTGCGCTTTTGATTACTTCTAACTCGTCTTACCTGACCTTTGGTCAGTTTTTTCTTCTTTGCCACAATTTGTCTCAATGATCGCAGGTGCACCGAACTATCACTGCCGGCATACACCTATCTTGGGGATCTCAATTTGGGTATAGTACCTTTTTTATCGGCAAACAAATAGGCAACGTCTCTATGTCCTTTAGTGACCAGAACTTAATCTGGGTCGATCTAGAAATGACCGGTCTGGATCCCGAAACGCACAAAATTATTGAAATCGCGACCATCGTCACCGACAGTGAACTGAATATCCTTGCAGAAGGGCCCGTGTTGGCGGTTCATCAATCGGAAGCGGAGCTGGCGAAAATGGATGAGTGGTGTACTACGACACACACCAACAGCGGGCTGGTGGCGCGGGTTCGTCAGAGTCAGATCGATGAGGCGGAAGCGGTGCGTCAGACCTTAGCTTTTCTGGAGCAGTGGGTGCCGAAAGGAAAATCACCGATTTGTGGTAACAGTATTGGGCAGGATCGCCGCTTCCTGTATCGGTATATGCCGGAGTTGGAAACCTATTTCCACTACCGATACCTTGACGTCAGCACGCTCAAAGAGCTGACCCGACGCTGGAAGCCTGAAGTGCTCGACGGGTTCACCAAACAGGGCAGTCATTTGGCTCTGGACGATATTCGTGAGTCAATCGCTGAGCTAAAATATTACCGCGAAACGATTTTTAAGATATAATCGCCCGGCTGCGAAAACTCCGCTGATGGTAAAAACAACGCCAGGTGTTGCTTTGTTACCCGGAGTTGTGTGGTTTTTCGTCAAACAGAAAAAAAATGACTTTTTTTGGCGCGAAGGACTTGCATCACAAAAAAATGCTCTTATAATTCGCAGCCCTAAACGACGGAAACGTTGTTGATGCGACACTAGCTCAGTTGGTAGAGCGCAACCTTGCCAAGGTTGAGGTCACGAGTTCGAACCTCGTGTGTCGCTCCACTTTCTTTAAGCAGAAAGTA
>NZ_WXWP01000399.1:0-7107 GCF_009904765.1 Vibrio sp. V39_P1S14PM300 | reverse complement strand
AGTTGAATGAGTATATACCACGGGTAAGATGGTTTGGTGTATTTAAGCTGCTGGGATCATCACAAATTGAGCTTCTAACTCATGAAGTAGTTCAAAAGTATCGATGTACGCAACACCAAAATGTTCACAGACATTAGGGATTAGTATTTTACGCTTAATGTTGCGATCTGCCTTTTCATGAGTGACTATTTTTGCACCAGTAGTTATGGCTTTGGCAATTAGCCAAGGATCTGCGCCTCGAAGAAATTCTGCCTGCGCTCCATTTTTCATTTCAGTAAGAGACATAACATATTGAACAACGTTAGCATAAGCTATCTGTGTTGGAGCGTCATCATTAGCAATAAATAGATGGGAATGATCCTTTGCCCACAGCGCCAGGTCATCATCACCATTCGTCAGCTCATCCTTTATAAACTCAATGCTTGCAACCCCAGATTGAGTATTGGATTGTAAGATCCACTGCCAATAGCCTGGACATATAACCATAGAATAGTAGCGGTTTTTAGCTTCGATAAAGGTGTTCGCATCCAGCAAATAGTTCATAAAGCAAGTTTTCTCGCATATGTTTTTATGTTGTTTGGTTTTATACCTAAAAGGTTGCTAGCATCTCGTAGCAGCATTCTTCCACTCAAAGCTTCAGCAACAACAGCACTAGAGAAAAGCTTACTGTTCTTTGCTCCAGCGTTAACATTGAAGTTGCCTTGTCCGCCTTTCTTGTTTCTAAAGGCATTTAACTCTGCTCTGTAGTACTCCCAATAGGTTTCAGCATCAATAACACGGCAATCTAAAGCTCTTTTGGCAGCAGCAAGTTTACTAACATGTAGCTGGGCGTTTATTTCTGTTAGATTGGCTACAAGGCTGACTTGATGGTTCCATATACGGTAGAACGCTTCTTGAGGAACAAGAAACTCACCAGCAACTGCATTGCAGAATTTTTCTTCTTTTGCGTGAGAGTGTTCTAAGTCAGATATACCACTACTGCCTATCCATAAGTGAGCTAACTCATGTATGAGTGTAAATAAACGAGCTGTAGGAGCATCGGAACTGTTAATGAAGATAACAGGAGCGATATCATCGCTTATCGCAAAGCCTCTGAACTCAGATACTTGAAGCTTTCGCCTTGTGTTATTTCCAACGATGCCGCTTCTCATAACTAGAATTCGAGCAGCTTCTGCACCCTTGAGGAGTGTTCGGTGATATTCTTCCCAACTTCCTTTTTGTGGAAGAGGGACATTAAGAGTCTTACGAATATCTTGTGCCACATCAAACACAGAGTCTTTCACGCAGTATTTTCCAATGAAAGGTAAATAAGGTGCTTCAAGTTTGATAAGGTAGTCTCTATACCACTCCTGTTTGAGCATCACTTGTCTGATGATCTCTTTCATATCAACAGAGACTTCATCTGTGCGTCTATTTGCTACTGTGCGTAGATCAGGTATAGGCAACTCCTCTTGTGGAGGTTCTGGTAAGAATAAGTAGCCGAATGGGATATTAGTCACGTTGGCAATATTTTGAGCTTGCTTGAACGTAGGTCTAGTTTCGCCAGACTCCCACTCCACAACCTTGCCCACATTTTTAACGTTTAACTTACGAGCAAGAGCATCCTCACTCAGGCCAGCACGTTGTCTAGCCCAAGTCACGATTCTTGGATTAATTAAAGCTTGCTCTGCCATTTTCTTTTCAACTGTTTAGTTACCACACATAAATTATACTGCGCATTATACAAATAGACTCGTATTTGAACAGTCGTACATACGAAAAACTAGAGCTAGACAAGGGCGCTATGTGTAGTTATGCAACGATTCCATCCAACAGAAAATGGATCGCATCGAAAAGACTTTTATGCAGAAACGTGCTCGAAAGTTCCGATTCGCATAGGCTCATGACAGAGAACATTGTTCTCGCTAGGTTCCTAAAAGATGAAAGTTATTCAATTAAATTAGCGAATAAAAAGTCGTGAGTAGAGGGCGAGTGAAAGATTTAGAGCAATGAGCAGTGCCTCCTGACATTTTCAAAGTGCAGTAGACTTCGCTAGATCCCCATCCCAGAACGCTCTACCTCTTCATGCAGCTCTTTCCAGTCAGGACAATACTTGGCGACTAGTTTCCAAAAGTTTTTGTTATGGCTTTTTTCTACGGTATGACATAGCTCATGAAGGATTATGTAATCCATCACCTTATTGGAAAACTCCATGCAACGAGGGTGGAACTCCAGAACATTGTTCTCGGTGCAGTTAGCCCAACGTGCATCAAACTTTTTTATGTGGAAAGTTGTGGCTTGCATACCCGTTTCCTGCTGCCAATAGCGTAAGCGAGAAGCAACTTTCTCTAGGGCTTTCTGTTTGTAGAAACGCTCCAACGCTGGTTTGAATCGCTCACGGCTGACGAAGTGGCCTTCGGGAGAAAGAACTTTAAAACGGCTTTGGTTAAACTTCACTTCTACCGTCGATAACTCTGGCGCAGGGATCACTTCGCAATAGAAAGAACGACCACGGTAAGGTGCTCGGCTACCTGTGACGATTTCTTCTTTTAACGGTTGATTGACTTCCGCTAAGCGCTCTTTGATCCACCTTGCTCTATACCGAATCAGCTCTCGTTGCTCGTCCTCAGAGGCACTTGGGCCTCTTAGAAGAACAGTCTTCCCTCTTTCTACAGTAACGTAGTGGTGACTGAGTTTTGAGTCGAGCTTAAATTCCCACTCAATTTCAGTTGTACCGTATTGAAAAATTGGCATGTGTTTCTTTCGTCATTGATGAAGCAAAGGCTCAGTTGTTCAGCATAATACTGAAAATTTCAGCAGAGTGCTGACGTGCTACAGTCATATCCCAGCCGCCAAGACCACGTAAAATCGTTCTGATTGTTTTTTTGATCTCATTATGAATATCAGTCTGCTTTTTCCATATCGGTGACAACATGACTTCAGCGATATCAGGGTGGCTAAAGATGCCTTTAGTCCATGCTAGAGCTTCAGCTTCCTCTACTTGCTTTTCCAAGTAGTTGAACACGGCTCGCTCTGTTGCTGTTCCCAGGCCCATTTCAGATGGCTTGGCATCTTTATCACGAACACGCTGAGCAAAAAGCTCTAGCTGTTCTAGGAATAGTGCTTGTTCAATACGTCCTTCACGTTCATCTTGGATAAGCTTTTCTAGCTCTTCTTCCAAGTCGCCAAAGAAGGCAGGATCTTTACCTTTCCCCGTTTTAATGGTGTGCTTGAGTTTGTTCTTCATGACCAACGCTGCACTCCCTGCACTTTTCTGTTTGCGGAGTAGATCCATATCCGCAGCATCCAGAATTGAAACTTCACGGCCTAGCAAGCTCTTAACTTCACTCGCTTCTATATGCTCGTCGAGCATGTTTTTAAGCAGCTCAGATTCAGATGTGGTGATGCGAACCGTATCTGAACTCTCAGGCATTTTGTTGCGCAGTTGGAGTTTTATCTCATTCAGCACTTTGAAGTAAGGCTGATATTTAGATGCGCGTTCGTCGGGTAACACGATATCTAAGCGGCTATTGAATCCAGCGAGAGCAACGAGGAAGTCTTCAACAATATCTAGGCGAGTATCTGGGTCTAGGTAGAGATCGGCATCCTCTTTGTAAGGTTCAGGCTGTTTCACTGGGTTGTGCTTTTTCGGAAGAATGTCTAACACTTTTGTCAAAGCAGATTGAAGACGTGGTAACTCTGCTTCGACGTCCGTCCACACTTGGTCGGGTTGTACGTCACCACCATAAACTTTCAGTGCTTCATCTAGGTACTCAACCACACCGAAATAATCTACAATGTAGCCTGCTTTCTTGCCTTTTCGAGTTCGGTTTACACGAGCAATAGCCTGAAGCAAAGTATGTTCTTTTAGCGGTTTATCCAAATATAAAGTGCTGACAATAGGCGCATCCCAGCCAGTTAACAGCATGTCAGAAACGATGATTAACCCAATGTTGTTAAACTTGGTTTCTTCTTTGGTATTAGCGGATTCATCACCATAAGGCAGCTTAAATTCCTCATTCACCAAGCTTGGGATCTTTTCAGATGGTACGGCTATCGGTGTTTGGCCTTGTTTGAGTTCCCGCTTGATACGCTCTTCGATAGTTTCAAGTTTTGAGGTTGAGCCTGATGCATAGTGAGCTTGTTGTTCACTAATACCTGTACGCTTATCTGTCATACTACCGAGAGAGATAACCACTCGGCTTTCAAAGGTCGGCAGACCTTTGTTTTGACGCTCCTGCATGATTTGGTTCAGTACGTCTTTATAGCGAACAGCCATATCACGCCCGTCACATACCAGCATGGCTTTAAAGCCGCGAGGTTTCACACTTGATAGAAAATGTTCGACGAGATGGCGAGCATTCTCCTCAATACGACCGATAGCACCACGACGTTTTTTGAGTAACTCTTGCTTTAGCTTTTTCTTACGGGCTAGAGGCTCATTACCAAATTCATCCTCAAAAGCTTGTTTTAGCTTTCCGTCGCTACCCCATTGCGCCATACCTTCAAGATATTTAATAGGCAGTGTCGCGCCATCTGCAACCGCCTCGTCGAGGCGGTAAGTATCGATGTACTCTTTACCGCCGAATGTACCCAAGGTTTCTTTATCGTCTTTAAAAAGCGGGGTGCCAGTAAAAGCTATGAACTTCGCATTAGGTAAAGAAGCACGCATGAATGCAGCAAGGAATCCATACTGGCTGCGGTGCGCTTCATCAACCATCACGAAGAAGTTGGGCTTGGTACTCAGAACACGAAAATCAACTTTCTCTTCGCTAACGAGTTCCCATTTGGCTTTTTTAGGGTTGCCATTAGCATCAGTTTGACCGTGAAGAACATTGTTCTCCTTTAAAATCCAGCATTGTTCTTGCCCAGAATCATCCTTCCTCAAAACGCGTCTGACACGACTTTTAGAGTCTGCAATGGAATCCTCATCTTCAGACTCTTTTGCGGCCTGTATCTGCTTACCATCGCTTTCTTGAAACTTTTGAACGGTCGAAGTGAAAATGGTGCCGTAGTCATTGCTGAGCATGGCTTCTAGACCCGCGACGGAGTCTGCTTTAATCGATTCAAGGCCGACATTAGTAAAGGTATTGTGGATCTGACGGTCAAGGTCAGTGCGGTCGGTAAGAATCAAAATACTTGGGTTATTGAAACCAGAAATTTCGGCTCGCATTAAACGGGCAAGCAGCGCCATCGTCAGTGATTTACCACTCCCTTGCGTATGCCAAACTACGCCGCCAAGTTCTTGGCCTAATAGCTGTGGGTCTTTACCCTGTAGACGGAGTAGCGTCTTCTCTACGGCACGCCACTGTTGGTAACGTGGCAGCTTCTTGATCATGACGCCTTTTTCAATTTCATACATAGGGTAGAAACAGACTAAACGCACGAAGCGGGAAGGCTCGAATAATGCCCACAGTAGCTTATCTTGCTCTGTAGGGTTCTTTCCTAAATGATTCTCTAATTCGGTAAGAACAATGTTCTCATCAGGCTTTTTCGGATCAAATTTGTAAGTCAGATAGAACTGTTCTGGCGCATAGATAGCGCCATACTTGGCTTGGCTTCGATTAATGGCGGCACAAACCATATTAAAGGCAAAGTGTTGAGTGAAAGTGCCTTGGTAGCCATCAATTTGTGCAATGCCTTTGCTGAGCTTAATTGAGCTGTTTTTACACTCAATCAAGCCAAGGGGTAAGCCATTAATGAATAACAGCAAATCTGGCTTAAAAAGTTCATCGTTGGCATTTTTGCCAACGTACTGATCAACCACATGGAATGAGTTACCCTCGGCACCTGTTTGGTTGATAAAACGGATGCTACGAGGCTGACCATTTTTGTCTTTTTGTTGCAGATTCGATTGAAACAGAACATGCTTCCAGAACGCATGGTTAGCCAGCATTAAGTCGCTGTTATGTTCAAACCATATGTCTCTGAGCTGTTTAATCGCTTTGTTTGCTCCGTTCGGAACCTCGGCCAGCCAAGGGTTAAGGGCGTGTAGTCTGTCAGTTAGAACAGATTCCAGAATAACAGGCTCGGTCTTGTGTGTTTGCTCTACATCTCGACCTTTAATGTGCTGATAACCAAGAGTTTTTAACCATTCAATCGCTGGGCGTTCTACCCCAAATAGCTCTGGATTCGATGATTCAGCCTGACCTGACATACCTTATTCCTTTATTTATTGTTATTCATTTTTATTGTTCATTTAAATTACGTTTTTTGCTTTTCAGATGCCTTCGCTTGAAGGCATCATAGAGCGATCGCTAAGCGGCTTCAGTTTGTTCAACAGGAACTCGCCATTCACCTGTAAGTAACTTTTGCATCAAGCCTTTTTTGAGTTGCTGGGTTTCGGCTTTTTGTTGCTTAAGAAGACCTAACTTTGCATCCACACACTCTAGAATCTTGGCAATGCCTAACTGCTCGCAGAACGATGGGATTGGTAGTATGAGTTCAGATACAACTTTCCAGTCAGCTCTGGGCATCTTAGTACCACAAGACTTGTTTGCTTCATTAATAAACCTGTCGCTTTGTATAAAATAAAACCAAAAGTCATTGTGAAGTACTTTATTATCAGTTGTTTTCATTACCCAAATCTCTGAACTACACACTCCATTGAAGTTCGGCTTTGCGAACTTCTTGAGGTAAGGGCGAAGTTTTCCAAACAGTACGTCACCCTTTGCAAAACAGTTTTTTGTACTAGCGAGTTCTAACGAGTTAACAGTACCAAGTATTTCACCACTTCCTTGCGATAAATGCTCTAGTTCAATACAAGGCAAGCTCTCTGTTTTTATCTTGGGATCATACTTGGGTGACTTTATTGAAACTAAAGATTTTACGGGTGCATATTTCCAGGCTCTTGGAATCTTACCAAATGGAGAATCCTGAAACTCAGCATGCGGTTGCCAGTTTCCATTCTCGTCCTGAACACCGACACCTTCTGAAAATAGCTTTTGCATTAAGCCTGTTTTCAGCTTTTCGGTTTCTGCAATTTTCTGGTCGATAAGGTCGATTTTTTTATCCACAGTGGATAAAACTTCTGCGATTTTTTGTTGTTCTTTTTGGTCGCTTGGAACTTTTAATATTTGAGCATAAATGTTATTTCGGCTCAGGCTGGGAACACCTGTAGCTTCGTTC
>NZ_WXWP01000394.1:0-7131 GCF_009904765.1 Vibrio sp. V39_P1S14PM300 | reverse complement strand
ATCATGCAGTCTGACCTGGGCCTGAACCCAATGTCAGCAGGCACTGTGATCCGCGTTCCGCTGCCGCCGCTGACGGAAGAGCGTCGTAAAGATCTGGTGAAAATCGTACGTGGTGAAGCCGAAGGTGGTCGTGTGGCGATCCGTAACATCCGTCGTGACTCTAACAGCGAACTGAAAGCACTTCTGAAAGACAAAGAAATTTCAGAAGACGAAGATCGCAAAGCACAAGACGAGATTCAAAAACTCACCGATGCAGCTGTTAAGAAAGTTGACGAAGCACTGGCTGCAAAAGAAAAAGAGTTGATGGAAGTGTAATCGCCTATAAACTCGACATTTCTGGAAACGCTGTGCTCGCAGCACAGCGTTTTTTTGTGCTACTCTTATGCCCCGTTGATAACCCACATAACCTCCTTATGCAGAACTCACAACTCTCTCCTGACTCTTTACCTCAACACATCGCGATCATCATGGACGGCAATGGCCGTTGGGCAAAGGCTCAGGGTAAACCACGAGTTTTCGGGCATAAAAATGGAGTGGCTGCGGTACGAAAAACCATTTCGACAGCCGCCAAGTTGGGGATTAAAGCGGTCACTCTGTTTGCGTTTAGCAGCGAAAACTGGCGTCGACCAGAAGAAGAAGTTGGCGTTCTGATGGAGCTTTTTATCAGCGTATTGTCGACAGAAGTGAAGAAATTACACAAAAATAACCTGCGTCTGCGCATTATTGGCGACAAGACCCGTTTCAGCCAGCGTTTGCAATCGAAAATTGCCGATGCGGAAGCGATGACCGCTGGCAACACAGGCATGGTGATCAACATTGCGGCGAACTATGGCGGCAAATGGGACATCACCGAGGCCATGAAAGTGATGGGCCAGCAGATTCAGGACGGGCAACTTCAGGCGTCAGATGTGACAGAAGAGCTGATCGCTCAACACCTGACTATGGCCGATCTGCCTGATGTTGACCTGTTGATCCGCACCAGTGGTGAATGTCGGATCAGCAACTTTATGCTTTGGCAGCTGGCGTATGCTGAGCTGTATTTTACTCCGGTTTATTGGCCTGAGTTTGGAGAAGAGCACTTATTAGATGCAGTGACTTGGTTTGTTAATCGTGAAAGACGCTTTGGTTGTACCGGTGAACAAATCAAGGCATTGATGAACAACTCATAAAGGATTCATCAGTTTGAAGCAAAGAATTATTACGGCGCTGATTTTAGCTCCTCTGGTTATTCTGGGCATTTTTATGCTGCCGCTACCATGGTTTATGGCGGCGATTGCAGCGGTCACTCTCGTCGGCTTCTGGGAGTGGACACAATTTGTTGATTGCCGCTCCCGTGTTCTGGCGTTGATCCCGGCGGTTGTGGTGGGGGGCGCGAGCCTGTTTTTCGTCCAGTCGGATGTCCTGAGTCTCAATACGTTGACTCCCGCTCATTACGCGATTTTGACGATTGGTGGAATTTGGTGGGTGATCTCCAGCTTGATGGCGATCACGTACCCTAAATCCAGCGATGGCTGGCAAAATTCCACGATATTGCGTCACTTGTTTGGCATATTGACGCTATTGCCATTTTTCTGGAGCGTGTTACTGCTGCGTGCTGAAGGCATTGACTCCGATCCATATCACGGTGCCAAACTGGTCTTGTTTGTATGCTTATTAGTCTGGGCGGCTGACAGCGGGGCGTATTTTGCCGGCAAATCGCTGGGCAAACGTAAAATGGCGCCGAACGTCAGTCCAAATAAAACCATTGAAGGCCTGATTGGCGGCATTCTCACAGCTCTGGTGGTGGGCTGGGTTGCAGCGGACTGGTTCGATATTACTTTTACCAATCACGCCGTGATGTTGGTGATCACGCTGATCACTGTGGTGATCTCCGTGTTAGGTGATTTGGTTGAAAGCATGTTCAAGCGTGTATCCGGGATTAAAGACAGCAGTAATATCATCCCGGGGCATGGTGGCATTCTCGATCGCATCGACAGCCTGACAGCGGCTTTCCCGGTCTTTGCTCTTCTATACTTCGTCTTCTAATCTCTACGGGCAGGGCATCCCTGCCTGTAAAATTAATGGTCTCTTGCTATGCGTAAGTTAACAATCCTCGGTGCAACGGGCTCCATCGGTGCCAGTACATTGAAAGTGGTCGCACAGAACCCACAACAGTTTTCTGTCGTGGCTTTGGCGGCAGGAACCAACGTAGACAAAATGCGCCAGTTGTGCGAAACCTGGCGACCGAAATATGCCGTGATGGCCTGTGACGACGCAGCGCTGTTACTCAAACAGCAATTGGCTGAGTTAAAGCTGACCACTGAAGTACTGTCTGGCGTCGAGGCCATGTGTCACATCTCCTCCTTTGATGAAGTCGATACGGTCATGGCAGCCATCGTAGGCGCAGCCGGCCTGATGCCGACGATGGCCGCAGTCAAAGCGGGCAAACGTGTATTGCTGGCCAACAAAGAAGCCCTGGTGATGTCTGGGCAACTGTTTATCGATGCCGTTGAAAAGTACGGTGCCGAAATCATGCCCGTGGACAGTGAACACAACGCGATATTCCAGTGTCTGCCAACGGACGTTCAGGTCAACCTGGGGCGCAGTGACCTCAAAGCCAATGGTATTCAGCACATCCTGCTCACCGGATCTGGCGGTCCGTTCCGCTACAGTGATATTGCCTCACTGGCCGAGGTGACGCCGCAACAGGCCATTGCCCATCCAAACTGGTCGATGGGACCGAAGATCTCTGTGGATTCCGCTACCATGATGAACAAAGGTCTGGAATACATCGAAGCCAAATGGTTGTTCAACACCGAACGTGATCAGCTGAAAGTGCTGATCCATCCGCAATCGGTGATTCACTCCATGGTGCAATATTGTGATGGTTCACTACTGGCTCAAATGGGCGAACCGGACATGGCAACACCTATCTCTCTGACGATGGCTTATCCAGAGCGCGTGCCGGCGGGCGTTCAGCCCTTGGATTTTACTCAGTTAAGTGAGTTGACTTTTATGGCACCGGATTACGACCGTTATCCGTGTCTTAAACTGGCCATTGATGCCTGTTATGAAGGTCAGCATGCGACGACCTCACTCAATGCCGCCAATGAAGTGGCTGTCGATGCCTTCCTCAATCAGCGTATCCGTTTTACCGACATTGCTGAGGTAAATGAAAGAGCCATGTCAAAAATTTGTTCGACTCATAGCTTGTTACAGTGCTACGACTTGGAAAGCCTGATTGAGCTAGATAGAATGACTCGCAGTATAGCCCTGGAAATTGTACGTGAGCGTTCGCTATGACCGGTATTTTATGGAACTTCGCTTCTTTTATTATCGCCCTGGGCATTCTGGTGGCGGTGCATGAGTTTGGTCACTTCTGGGTCGCACGTCGCTGTGGCGTGAAAGTCGAGCGCTTCTCCATCGGTTTCGGTAAATCGATTTGGACCAAGCAGGGGAAAGACGGCACAGAATACGCGCTGTGCGTGATTCCTCTTGGCGGCTACGTCAAGATGCTCGACAGCCGGGTAGATGAGGTTAGTGCTGACGAAGCGCATCTGGCGTTTGACCGCAAAGCGTTGTGGAAACGCACTGCGATTGTGGCCGCAGGCCCCGTGTTTAACTTCCTGTTTGCCATTTTTGCCTACTGGCTGGTGTTTCTGATTGGCATTCCGGCTGTGAAGCCAGTTGTTGGTGAAGTGACCCCGTATTCCATTGCGGCAGACGCGGGCTTGCAACAGGATATGGAACTTAAAGCGGTCTCGGGCGTCAAAACCGCAGACTGGGAATCAGTGAATATGGCGTTGATCTCACACATCGGTGATCCGCGCATGACTCTGACCGTGGCACCAGCCGATGGGCTGGGCGCACCGCAGACACTGAATCTGGATTTGTCCGAGTGGAACTTTGATCCAGAAAAAGAGTCTGCTATGGGAGCGTTAGGTTTTAAACCGTTTACGCCGGACATCTCGCTTACCATCAGCAACGTGTCGGAAAATGGCGCAGGAGCCAAAGCCGGCCTGGAACGTGGCGATACGCTGTTGCGGGCCAATGATCAAACGCTCACGGAATGGACACAGGTGGTCGAGCTGATTCAAGGGAGTCCGAATGTGCCTGTGGCACTGACGATTGATCGCGCTGGTGAAACCCGCACCCTGACGTTGACACCGGACAGTAAACAGGCGCAAGGCCAGACGATCGGCTTCGCAGGAATCGCTCCGGAAGTCGCAGAATGGCCGCAAAGTTATCGCTTTGAGCTGCAATATGGTGTATTTGAGTCAATCGGTAAAGCGGTTGAAAAGACGGGTCAGGTTATTGATTTGACCATGTCGATGTTGAAAAAACTCGTCGTTGGCGATGTCGGTTTAAATAATCTCAGTGGCCCGATTTCGATTGCGAAAGGCGCTGGAACCACTGCGGATTATGGCTTGGTGTACTTCTTAGGCTTTTTGGCGCTAATCAGTGTCAACTTAGGAATTATCAACTTAGTCCCTCTGCCAATGTTGGATGGTGGCCACCTGCTGTTCTTTGCTATTGAAGCGATTATACGTCGTCCCGTACCTGAGAAAGTGCAGGAAATGGGATATAAAATCGGCGGCGTGATTATTTTTTCTTTAATGGCTGTGGCAATATTTAATGATTTTACTCGCCTTTAAATAGGGCATCGGGTTGTTGTAAGGAATAACTAAAACAAGTATGGCGATGAAAAAAATTCTGTTTGCGACGTTACTGGCGACCAGTGTTTCCGCAAACGGAGCAGAGAACTTTGTAGTTCAGGATATTAAAATTGAAGGTTTGCAACGTGTGGCACTGGGTGCGGCATTGTTGAAAATGCCCGTTCGAATTGGTGATAACGTCGATAGTCAGGATGTGGCGGAAATCATCAAGGCCCTGTACACGTCGGGCAACTTCGAGGATGTCAAAGTCCTGCGCGACGGCAATGTGCTGGTGGTGCAGGTCAAAGAGCGTCCGACAATTGCCAGCGTTTCCTTCTCCGGAAATAAAGCGATCAAAGAAGAGCAACTGACTCAAAACCTGGAAGCGTCCGGTATCCGGGTGGGTGAGGCGCTGGATCGCACCAAGTTATCTAACATCGAAAAAGGCCTGGAAGATTTCTACTACAGCGTTGGTAAATACAATGCGACGGTAAAAGCGGTCGTAACGCCGTTGCCACGCAATCGTGCTGACCTGAAATTTGTCTTCACCGAAGGCGTGTCGGCCAAAATCCAGCAGATCAACTTTATTGGTAACGAGGTCTTTTCCGACGAAGAGCTGCTTAGCCGCTTCAATCTCAATGTGGACGTTTCATGGTGGAACTTCCTGTCCGATGACAAATATCAGAAACAGGTGTTGGCCGGCGACATTGAAGCGCTCAAATCGTATTATCTTGACCGCGGTTACCTCAAGTTTCAGGTAACCTCGACTCAGGTGGCGATTTCACCGGATAAAAAAGGCGTCTACATCACTCTGGGTCTGGATGAAGGCAAACCGTACAAGGTAAAAGACGTGCAGTTCCGGGGGGAACTGATCGGCAAAGAGAAAGAATTCCAAGGTATGGTGCCGTTTGAAGACGGCGATGTTTACAACGGTTCGTCAGTCACTGCGCTCGAAGAGAGTGTCAAGAAAGCGCTGGGTGAGGCGGGCTATGCGTATCCCCAGGTTCGTACCATTCCTGAGTTTGATGATGAAAACCAGGAAGTGTCTCTGATCGTGAATGTCGAAGCGGGCAACCGTATCTACGTGCGCGATATCCGCTTTGTCGGGAACAACTCAACCAAAGATGAAGTGCTGCGTCGCGAAATGCGTCAGATGGAAGGCAGTTGGCTGAACTCGAAATCGATCGAGACCGGTAAAACCCGTCTCAACCGTCTGGGGTTCTTTGAAACCGTGGACGTGCAAACGGTGCGCGTACCGGGCAGTGAAGACCAGGTTGACCTGGTTTACACGGTCAAAGAGGCCAACTCAGGCAGTGTTAACTTTGGTATCGGTTATGGTACAGAGTCGGGTGTCAGCTTCCAGGTAGGCTTGCAACAAGACAACTTCCTGGGCAGTGGTAACCGGGTCGGCATCAACGCGATGATGAACGATTATCAGAAGAACATTAGCCTCGACTATCGCGATCCGTACTGGAACCTGGATGGGGTCAGCCTGGGCGGCAAGATCTTCTACAACGAGTTTGAAGCTTCAGAAGCCGGTATCGTCGACTATACCAACGAAAGTTATGGTACCAGCCTGACGTGGGGGTTCCCGTTTGATGAGCTGAACCGTTTTGAGTTCGGTGTTGGCTACACGCACAACAACATCGGTAACCTGACCCCATATCTGCAGATTGAACAGTTCTTGTGCAGTATGGGCGACTGTAATGCGACCAGCCTGCAAACCGATGATTTCGATATCAATTTGTCGTGGACACGCAACAACCTCAACCGGGGCTATTTCCCGACCGCAGGTAATTACCAACGTGCCTCGGCAAAAGTAACCGTACCTGGCTCTGACACGCAGTACTTTAAGCTGCAGTACGATATCCGTCAGTATATCCCACTGACCAAAAAGCATGAGTTTACTCTTCTGATGCGTGGTCGTTTGGGGTACGGCAATGGTTACGGCGAAACCGACGGCAACGATAATTTGTACCCGTTCTATGAAAACTTCTATGCCGGTGGCTTTACCTCGCTGCGTGGTTTCGGTTCGAACAGCGCTGGCCCGAAAGCGGTGTACCGAGATTACTCCGGCTCGAACAACGGTGCGGATACAGCAACGGATGATTCGGTCGGTGGTAACGCGGTGGCACTGGCCAGTCTGGAGCTGATCGTCCCTACGCCATTTGCGTCGGATGAAGTGCGTAACCAGATCCGTACCAGCGTATTCCTGGATGCTGCCAGTGTCTGGGATACTGAGTTTGATTACCGCAGTGGCGGTGCAGACTATGGTGACAAGTACTACTATGACTACTCAGATCCAACGAATTATCGCGCATCATACGGTGTAGCCCTGCAATGGATGTCACCAATGGGACCACTGGTCTTCTCACTTGCGAAACCTATTAAGATTTACGAAGGTGACGATGAGGAATTCTTCACTTTCACTATCGGCAGAACCTTCTAACAGAGGAATATATTTTGAATAAAATGATTAAAGCGGCTGGTGTAAGCC
>NZ_WXWP01000251.1:0-7135 GCF_009904765.1 Vibrio sp. V39_P1S14PM300 | reverse complement strand
TTGCTTATCTCTAGAAAGACAAATTTTAAAAATTTTATCGGTTGGAGCGCCGGTTGCTGTTTATCCATCATGCAGCCTTTGGCCTCGGGCCGACACCCATTTATCGACATTTTTAGAGGATCAATACTGTGACGCGAATTATCGTTGTAGGCGGTGGCGCTGGTGGCCTGGAACTGGCAACCAAACTGGGGCGAACCCTAGGGCGCAAAAAACGAGCAAAAATCACCCTGGTGGATCGAAAAGCCAGTCACTTGTGGAAACCCTTGTTGCACGAAGTGGCGACCGGTTCTCTGGATGAAGGCGTGGATGCCCTGAGCTATCTGGCGCATGCCAAGAATCACAGCTTTGACTTCCAACTGGGCAGTCTGGCCGATATCGACCGTGAACGAAAAGTGATCACCCTGAGCGAGCTGCGCGACAGCAACAATGAATTGCTGATGCCTGGACGTGAATTGGAATACGACATTCTGGTGATGGCGATTGGCTCGACGTCAAACGACTTTAACACGCCAGGTGTACGTGAGCACTGTATCTTCCTCGACAGTCCAGAGCAAGCAAGTCGTTTCCGCACGGAAATGAATAATGAATTCCTTAAGTTGCATGCCAAAGAAGGCCATGGCACCGTGGACATTGCGATTGTTGGCGGTGGCGCGACTGGCGTAGAGCTGTCAGCTGAGCTGCATAACGCAATCAAAGAGCTGCACAATTACGGTTTCGGCGATCTGGACTCCAGTAAACTGAACGTTAATTTGATTGAAGCTGGTGAACGCATTCTTCCTGCATTGCCACCTCGAATCTCTTCCGCGGCGCATCATGAGTTGACTAAGCTGGGCGTGAACGTACGCACGGCGACGATGATCACTCAGGCCGAGGCTGATGGCCTAGTGACAAAAGACGGCGAGAAGATCCCAGCTCAGATTATGGTCTGGGCAGCAGGTATTAAGGCACCGGATTTCATCAAAGATATTGGTGGCCTTGAGACCAACCGGATCAACCAACTGGTGGTCAAAGAGACGCTGCAGACAACACGTGATGACGACATTTTCGTGATCGGTGATTTGGCTCAGTGTACGCAGCCGGATGGTTCGTTTGTACCACCGCGAGCTCAGGCTGCGCACCAAATGGCCAGCCGCGCATTCAGCAACATTGTTGCCAAGCTCAGTGGGCGTGAGATGAAGCCGTATATCTATAAAGATAAAGGCTCTTTGGTTTCACTCAGCCGTTTCTCAACGGTCGGTAGCCTGATGGGCAACCTGACCAAAGGCTCGATGATGGTTGAAGGTCGCATTGCGCGGGTAGTGTACATTTCACTATATCGACTGCACCAGATGGCGCTGCATGGGTTCTTCAAAACGGCGCTGATTGTGCTAATGGGCAGGATCAACCGGGTGCTACGTCCGACCCTCAAATTGCATTAATAAAAAAGAGCTCTTCGGAGCTCTTTTTGGTGGGCGTGGCCTTTAATTAAGGCAGTACTGAGAACACCATACCGTCTCTCGGCTGATTATTGAACACGTAGCGATTTTGGGCCGTCACTTCATACTGAGCACCACACGCCAGAGCGAGTTTCTGACTGGGCAGGTTGGCTGGGTCACACACAATTTCGACTCGGGTGACTTTCAATTTTTCAAAGCAAAAATGAATCAGTGCCTGCAGCGCTTCACTGCCGTATCCGTTGCCCTGATGGGCGTCAGCAATCCAGTAACCTAAACTGACCATATTGAAGGTATGGTACATCTCGTTGATGGCCACCATGCCAAGCAGTTGATCGTCAGAGCGGCGGAAAACACCAAACCCATAGGCTTCGCCTTTGACCCAGTTAAGTCGGGTGGCGAGCAGGAAACGCTCGGCTTCTTTGGCACTGAAATCGGCGCGACACCAATCAACCCATTGATGCAGGGAAGGGGAGTGTTGAATGGCGTGGCACAGTGTCTGAGTCTGGTCGGACTCAATCAGCTTGAGAACCAGACGGGATGAGATGATTTGGAAATCCGGGCTCATGGTATTCGATAAATAATCGCCCTCCAGAGAGGGCGAATACGTTAGCCTGCGCGACGAACCTGGATAATCATGCCCATCAATGGGTTATCCAGATAGTGGATCTCGCCGCTGCGCATACGACGTTTCTGATCCATGCGGTAGCTCTTGAGGAACTTAAGTTCTTCAACCGTTGGTGTGACGTCTTCCAGGTTGCCAACCTGTACGGTATCCCCGTTGTCAAATTCCGCCATGGGCTTTTGCGGTAGCATGATCTCTTTGACCACCGGCTCTTTGACGTCCAGCATCACATCGGCATACAGATAGTGTTCCACATACACCTGCATTCTGCCGTCCAGTTGGTAAACCGGGCCGTTTTGAGTCTCTTCGCTGACACCGTCAATACTGGTGAGTGCGGTGCTGCCTTTCGGGCTACCATCTACGTTGTACTGGCTTGAGTAGTTCTTGCCGCCTTGAATATGAAAAACCGGTGCAGATAGGCGACCCCGACCGCTTTGGCGCCATGCGGTGTGCATCAGCACCTGGAAGCCTGCGTGATTGCGCAGAGCTTGCTCTTGTGGATTAAGGCGGTACGAAGAGCTTGGTAACAGCTGCACGCCTTTTTGAGCGCGATAGTTGGCATCGTTCAAGTTGCCAGCGTTGTCCATGCTGATAACCGGCAGTTGATCAGGCCAGGATTCCGTGGTTTGTTCCGCATTCACGGTACGTTTAAATATGATCACTTCTATATCAAATTGTCGGGCCATGGTCGGCAAAGAGACAAAAAAGAGTAGTAGTGGGATCAGCTTTTTCATTTCGACTCCGTCGTAGGTGCAGGGCACCTGAATTTAAACTTGGATACTTATCTGTTATGCGCTGGGCAACAAGTTTTGTTGAAACTCAGTCAGCATATCTGAAACAAATTGGATACGCTTGCGTCTGTCGACCAATGGTACCGCAAACTTAAACTTGGTTGGGCCTTCCATCGCAAATTTTTGTGGCTGTGATTGCAATAGTGTAACCAAAAACACTGGATTTATGTCAGCGTCCGGATAGAACTCGATGAAGCCACCCTTATCGTGCGCTTCAATCTTTCTCACTTTCAGCATGGCCGCGTCCAGCTTGAGTTCAGTGACAGAAAGCAAATTTTTGGTCGCGTCCGGCAGCAAGCCAAAGCGATCTATCAGTTCTACTTTCAGCTCTTCCAATTCTTCATTGCTCGACACGCTGGCGATTTGTTTGTACATCGACAGGCGCGTGTTCACATCCGGAATATAATCATCGGGCAACAGTGCGGGTAAGCGCATTTCGACTTCTGTCTGCTCGCGCAGCAACTCATCCAAAGAGGGCTCTTTGCCTTCACGCAGAGCGTCGACTGCTTGTTCCAGCATCTCCATATACAGGGTGAAGCCGACCGACTGGATTTGTCCGCTCTGCTCATCGCCCAGTAATTCACCCGCTCCGCGGATTTCAAGATCGTGCGTTGCCAGCGTGAAGCCGGCGCCCAAATCTTCCAAAGAGGCGATCGCATCAAGCCTTTTGATCGCGTCTTTGGTCATGGCTTTAGGGTGTGGAGTCAACAGATAGGCATAAGCCTGATGGTGCGAGCGACCGACGCGGCCACGCAGTTGGTGCAACTGAGCCAGGCCGAGGTGATCGGCGCGATCCATGATGATCGTGTTGGCGGTCGGCACATCGATGCCGGTTTCAATGATGGTGGTACATACGAGCAGATTAAAGCGCTGGTGATAGAAATCATTCATGATGCGTTCCAGCTCGCGTTCGCGCATCTGACCGTGAGCCGTGGTAATACGCGCTTCGGGGATCAGTTTTTCCAGGTCAGCGGCTACTTTTTCTATGGTTTCGACCTGATTATGCAGGAAGTAAACCTGGCCACCGCGCATGATCTCACGCAGAACCGCTTCGCGGATGATGCTGTCGTCCCGCTCACGCACAAAGGTTTTGATGGCCAGACGCCGCGCCGGTGGCGTTGCAATAATCGACAGGTCGCGCATGCCACTCATCGCCATGTTGAGGGTCCGTGGGATAGGGGTGGCGGTCAGAGTCAGAATATCGACGTCAGCGCGCATCGCTTTCATCTTTTCTTTCTGGCGCACTCCAAAACGGTGTTCTTCGTCTACGATCAACAGGCCGAGGTCTTTAAAACGAATATCGCTCGAAAGCAGCTTGTGTGTGCCAACCACCAGATCGACTTTCCCGTCTTCAATGTCTTGAAGAATCAGTTTCTGCTCTTTGGCCGATTTAAATCGTGACAGTACTTCGACCCGGATGGGCAAGTTAGCAAATCGGTCGCGGAAGTTTTCAAAATGTTGTTGTGCCAGCAGTGTGGTCGGTACTAACACGGCCACTTGTTTGCCATTGTCGGTGGCCACAAACGCCGCCCGCATCGCCACTTCGGTCTTGCCAAAACCCACGTCGCCACACACCAAACGATCCATGGCTTTGGGTTGGCACATATCTGACATTACCGCGTTAATCGCCATTGCCTGATCATCGGTTTCCTCAAACGGGAATCCGGCTTTGAACGTCGCGTACTGGCCGCGGTCGAGCGCAAACTTATAGCCTGGTTTCAGCTCGCGTTTGGCGTACACATCCAACAGCTCTGCCGCCACATCACGCACTTTTTCCGCAGCGCGGCGACGAGCCTTCGCCCAGGCTTCTCCGCCGAGTTTATGCAGTGGTGCGGCTTCTTCGGCGCCACCAGAATAACGGCTGATAAGGTTGAGTGACGCAACCGGGACATATAATTTGGCGTCGTTTTGATACTCAAGCGTTACGTACTCGGTGGTCATGCCACCCGCTTCCAGCGTTTGCAGGCCAATGTAGCGGCCAATACCATGATCAATGTGGACCACGGGTTGCCCGGGTTTGAGTTCGGCCAGATTACGGATAACCGCGTCACTGTTGGTGACTTTGCGGTCTTTGCGAC
Source organism: Vibrio sp. V39_P1S14PM300 (assembly GCF_009904765.1). NCBI lineage: Bacteria > Pseudomonadati > Pseudomonadota > Gammaproteobacteria > Vibrionales > Vibrionaceae > Vibrio > Vibrio sp. V39_P1S14PM300. Next base: position 2,208 of record NZ_WXWP01000251.1, on the reverse strand, counting down.
GTCGTTGAATGACGCGATCGCCCAGTAAATCGCTTTCACAGATAAACGCGATGTCCGCCAGAGAATGAATGAATCCGTGCTCGCTGGCGCCCAGTACCAGAGTAAAACGTTCCGGGCTGTGCAGCGCTTCGTGCAATGATGCGCAAGCGACAGGACGCAGTTTAATGCGCTGCAGTAACTCCAGCAGGGCTTCTCGGCGTCCTTCCGATTCAACTGAGAAGATCAGTTTGCCGCTAAAGGACTCACTGAACTGGCGCAGCGCTGCGAGAGGCTCTTTGTTCTGATGCTGTACGGCCAGCTCCGGCAGTGCTTCCAGAGGCGGATTGATTCGCCCGGCCTTTTCACTGACGCTCTCCGCGGACAACACAATTTGCGGCAGCGACTTGAACTGTGCGTACAGTTCATCTTTCTTCAGCCACAATTCATGCGGTGGCAATAGAGGGCGGAGTGGGTCTACCTTACGCTGGTCGTAGCGATAATCGACATCATTGAGGAAGGTATCAATGGCAGACTCGATATCGCCAACGGCAATCAATTGGCTGTCGTCGGCAATGTAGTCGAATAAGGTTTCACTATGATCAAAGAACAGCGGTTGCCAGTATTCAATCCCGGCTGGCCAGGTGCCTTTGGAAACTTGCATATACACTGACTCTGGCTCGCGACGAGCTTCGAACCGCTGACGCCAGCGAATCCGAAACTCTTCAATGGCCGATTCGCTGGTGGGGAACTCGTGTGCTGGCAGCAGACGGATCTGCGCGATGTCTTCAATGGAGCGCTGCGTTTCCGGATCAAAAGTCCGTATCGTATCGATCTCATCATCAAAAAAATCGATTCGGTAAGGATCGCTCGATCCCATCGGAAACAGATCCAGAATGGAACCGCGACTGGCGTATTCGCCCGGACCAAAGACCTGATCGACATGACGGTAGCCGGACTTTTCCAGTTGCAGGCGCAGTTTCTCTAAAGAATAGAGATCGCCGGTTTTGACCATCAGCGTATGCTGCATCAAAAATTCGCGCGGAGACTGACGTTGTAGCAATGTACTGACCGGCACAATGGTGATACCGCGGGTTTGCGTCGGCAGCTGATACAGACGGGCTATCCGATCTGAAATGATTTCCTGGTGTGGTGAGAAGTTGTCGTATGGCAGCGTTTCCCAATCCGGAAAAAGCGCGACTTCACTCTCACTGAACTGTTCGATTTCCTGCTGCAATTTGAGGGCGGTCTGTGGATCCGGGACCGCCAGCAGCGTATGGCTGCTGTGTTGCGCTGCCAGCTCGGCGATCGCCAGTGCCAGACTGGCGCCCTGAAGATTGCCGACGTGCTTTTTGTCTCCGGCGCCGCTTGGGTTGGCCAAAGCAAGTAAATGGGATGTAGTCATGGTAATGCTTATTGTTTTTCTCGGGTTAAAGAGCGCTGACGCAACAGTTTTTGTTGTTGGAAAAGCGCGGCTTTAATCAGCAGATCCTGGTCGCTGTCTCTGAGGCGTTCATATTTCATCGTGATCAGGAAGTCATTCTCCTGAGCGTCACAGCCCGTTACGCGGCCATAACAATAGATCGCTGCCGAAGGATGTTCCAGAAATAGTTTCACTCGGGCCTGCATGTCAGTTGGCATCGCTTGTGTGCTACGAAACGTAAACTGACTGGCACCAAATGACTCGGTGGTATAACGATACCTGGGATCATCCTGTTGTGACAGCATGTACGTCAGCAGCAGGTTCAGTTTGGCGTTTTGATTTTCCAGCAGTTCCACGATTTGGCGGATATCTTTGTTCTGCATATCCAGGCGAGCGTGTTCATTGGCTTGCTCAAGATGACAAAACTCACTGGCCACTTTGAACGGAACGGGAATTTCAGCGTCGAAGTCATTACAGGAAGGAAGCGTGACACCGTCATCCAATGGTTCAACATTGGCGGTCATGTGATGATGGACGGTGAAATATTCTTGATCGGACATACGTATCTTCCTTTGTCTAATGATCTGATTATCGACATACCGGTCAACTTATCAAGGTATGTCGTTACCATTCACAGACTTAATTACGTAATTTAACGCTGAATTGGCAAAATAGGGCTACATATGCGCGAGATTAATCGTTACAGTAGCGATAATTTTTATCTAGGTTGACTAGTTATGTTTCACCCAGTTTCGACGTTTATCGGTCTGCGCTACCTGAGAGGCCGCTCAGGCGACAGGTTCAGTCGG
>NZ_WXWP01000014.1:0-7286 GCF_009904765.1 Vibrio sp. V39_P1S14PM300 | reverse complement strand
AACCAAAGGCGTTAATAAGAATGAAGACCAGTGTCCGGATGGTGAAATGCTGATTGCGCAGTAAACCGCGGAAGAATCCGTTGATTTCGTTGCCCAGCATCACCAGGGCACAGGCCACCAGAGCGGTTGATATTTCGCTGAGATAAGGGCGCAGGTAGTCACCTAACGTATTGAGTATGTCTAACATTTTCTGAATGATATCCGTATTGAGAAAGGAAGAATAACACGAAGAGCGGCACTGTCATCAAGCCCCGCGAGATGTAAAAGTGTTAAACGACCATTTTGTCAGCAGCCTTAAACAACAAACCCTGGCCAAGCCAGGGTTTGTTTCACTTAGAATGCCGTGCGTTTGTAGCGGCGGTAGACTGGCTGCCAGAAGTGCTGGTCAATCGCTTGCTCCAGTGCCTCGTCGGATATCTCCTGCGCCACACCTTGCTCAATGGCTTTTTTGCCCACGGCAAACGCAATCTTTTTCGACACTGAGTGAATGGCCTCAAGTGGTGGCAGCAGCGCGCCCTGGCCATTGATTGCCAGAGGCGAGCAGGTTGCCAGTGCCCGGCTGGATTCCATCAGCATCTCGTCGGTTACGCGTCGCGCGTTGGCTGCCAGCACACCCAGACCAATACCCGGGAAAATGTAACTGTTGTTGCATTGGGCAATCGGGTAGCTCTTACCTTCATGAATGACAGGGTCAAACGGGCTGCCTGTTGCCACCAATGCTTCGCCATTGGTCCAGCGCAGAATGTCTGACGGCGTTGCTTCCACTCGGCTGGTTGGGTTGGACAGCGGGAAAACAATCGGGCGAGGACAATGCTTGTGCATCTCTTCGATCACTTCCTGGCTGAACAAGCCCGGCGCGCCCGAGACACCAATCAGTACGGTTGGTTTTGCATTGCGCATCACATCCAGCAGCGAGTATCCGTTTCCTTCTGCTTCCCATTTGCTGGTGTTTTTGACTTTCTGGACCAGACGTTGCTGGAAGTCCAACAGGTTTGGCATGCCTTCCTGAAGCAGGCCCCAGCGGTCGACCATGTAAACCTGTGAGCGGGCTTTTTCGTCTGAAATGCCTTCTGACACCATTTGCGCGATGATGGCTTCAGCAATACCACAACCTGCAGAACCGGCTCCCAGGAAAGTAATGCGCTGCTCAGATAACTTGCTGCCCGCCGCTTTACAGGCGGCCAGCAGTGAGCCTACCGTGACGGCCGCGGTACCCTGGATATCATCGTTGAAACAGCAGATACGGTTTTTGTATCGTTCCAGCAGTGGCATGGCGTTTTTCTGGGCGAAGTCTTCGAACTGGATCAGTGCTTCTGGCCAGCGACGTTGAACAGCCTGAATGAACTCTTCAACAAATGCGTCGTACTCAGCGCCAGTGATACGCGGATGACGCCAGCCCATATACATCGGATCGGCCAGACGTTGCGGGTTATTGGTACCGACATCCAACACAATCGGTAGCGTGTAGGCCGGGCTAATACCACCACAAGCGGTGTACAGAGACAGCTTACCAATAGGAATGCCCATACCGCCGATGCCCTGGTCGCCTAGACCAAGAATACGCTCACCGTCGGTAACCACGATCACTTTTACGTTGTGGTTAGCGGCGTTATTTAACAGATCATCAATGCGATCGCGATTCGCGTAAGAGATGAACAGACCACGGCCACGACGATAGATATTCGAGAAATTCTCACACGCAGCGCCCACAGTCGGGGTGTAGATGATCGGCATCATTTCTGAGATATGGTTCTGAACCAGGCGGTAGAACAGGGTCTCGTTAGTGTCCTGGATGTTGCGCAGATAAATGTGCTTATCCATGTCACTTTCAAAATTACAGTATTGCTGATACGCACGCTCAACCTGTTCCTGAATGGTCTCTGTGCTTTCTGGCAAAAGACCTTCTAGGTTGAATGACGCGCGCTCTTCGGCAGAAAATGCACTGCCTTTGTTGAGTAGAGGTGTACTTAATAATGCTGGACCAGCAAATGGAATGTACAGAGGGCGTTTGTCGTTATTCATTGGAAGCCTATGTGAAGGATAGAACGGAACCCGAAAATGATAGGGTTTAGTTATCGTGTTGTAAATAGAATGACCACTCCGTCGCACGGGTTCCTGTTCGTTTATCGACAACGATCAGGATATAATTGTTTGTCTGATTTCCAATTGTTGATTTTCTATGCATTCATTACCCATTGACGTCCTAGCGCCTCAGGTACAATCCTTACTGTCCCGACACCATCTGGTGGTGGAAGCCGAGACCGGGTCCGGCAAATCTACCCGGTTACCGCTGTGGGCGGCAGAGCAGGGGAAAGTACTGGTGGTTGAGCCACGACGTATCGCCTGTACGTCTCTGGCTCAGTTTCTGGCGTTGCAACGTGATGAGCGACTGGGCCAGTCTGTTGGGTATGCGATCAAACTGGAAAATCGGTTTACGCCGGATACTCAAGTGGTATTTGTCACGCCGGGGGTTGCGCTGCGCTGGTTTGCAGAAGATAAGCTGGCGCAGTTTGATGTGGTGATGGTGGATGAGTACCACGAACGCCGCTGGGATACCGATGTGCTGGTGGCGATGCTCAAAGCACATCAACATCATCGCTTGATCATCACGTCAGCGACACTGGAAGGGGAACGACTGGCTCGTTATGTCGGTGCACAGCGCTTGCAGGCGCAGGGGCGGCAGTTTCAGGTCGAGATGTGTTATCGCGCAAAGGAGTCGCGCCAATTACCGGACAGCCGAGGGCTGGAGTCTCGGGTCAGGCAGGAAATTGAACAATTGATCGCAAGCGATATTCAGGGCGATGTTTTGGTCTTTCTGCCAGGGCGCAAAGAGATTGCGTTGTGTCAGAGCGCACTGACTGCATTGCACGACTGGTTGGTGGTTCCGTTACACGCGTCGGTGAGCGATAAAGAACGCGAATTGGCGCTGAACCCGCAATCGCAACGTAAGGTTGTACTTGCCACCAATGTTGCCGAAACCTCGCTGACGATTCCGAATATCGTTGCTGTGATTGATTCCGGTCTGGAGCGGCGCACCGTGCAGCGTAACGGCCGTACCACTCTGACCTTAACTCACATCTCAAAAGCCAGCGCCCGCCAGCGTAGCGGCCGCGCTGGTCGTGTTATGGACGGGATCTGTATCCGCTTGTATGGTGAACATGCTGCCTTGGAGAACGTGACCCCGCCAGAGCTGCAGCGTGAAGCGTTGACCGAGCCGATGCTGACATCAGCGACTTGTGGCTATTGTTTAACAGAGCTGGATCTGCTCGACCAGTTGTCGGAAAAATCGCTCGACGCAGCACATGCACTACTACGAAATATGGAAGCGTTGGATGACAAAGGGCGGGTCACCGAGCACGGTCGCACCCTCTATCCATTGCCCATTGATGCTTTGTATGCTGATTTGGTAACCCGGATGCCAAGCAAAGCCCTCAAAGAAGCGATGATAGATTTAACCGCGGCGTTGTCTGTGCCTGCTGCCCTATACTCCTATCGCCCAGATTCCGATGCGCTTGAGTTGCTCAATCAAGAAGAGCCGCATCACTGTGATGCGGAAATCAATATCAAACTGGTACGCGGCGTTGTCTTGCCTGGCGTACGCACTGAGCCGGATGCACTTGCTGAGGCTCGCGGTCTTGCAGAGCAGATGCGCGAGGTATTTGCGTTGCCGATGTTAGAGGTGGCGTCACGTTACGATCGGGCAGCTCTGTGCGAAGCGATTGCTGGTTTGCATCCTGAGTTGCTGTTTGTGCGCCGTGAGCGTCGCCGGGAAGCGCTGGGCAATGGACACCTTGAAGTGATGCCAGCACGCCACACCCGTTTCCATGAGGCGGCGGAGGCGGCGTTGGTGCTTGATACGCACAGCCTCCCGGGACGAGGCGTGAAACAAACACTCAATCTGGCAACCGTGATGCTACCGGTTCCTCTGGCGCTGCTTGAGCGGTTGGAGTTGGGTGAGTGGCAGCAGGGAGAAACCGTGTATGACGGCGAGAAGGCGCTGTCTAATCTGGAGCTTGTGTTTGCCGGACGGATCGTCGCAACCCGCCAGGTCGCAGCTCAGGGGAGTTTGGCGGTCAAACCCATTGTTGAGGCGGTAATGGCTGAGGAGTTGATGCCGGGGTTTGCCAGACACCGAGAGGCGGAAATCACCCACTGGAAGATTTACGCTCAATTGGGGATGACACCAGAATCCGTATCACAAGATTTATCGTTTGAATCCTGGTTCAGCGAACAATTAACCCTATTGGAGTTGGACAGTGTCGATGATCTGGCGCTGTTCAATGAGTCTGATTTTCCTTTTGCAGGTGTTCCCGACTGGGAATATGCAGACTTTGCTGAAACCTATCCGTTGGCGCTCAATCTCGGTGATCTGAACCTGAGCGTCGAATATTACCCTGCGAAGAAGCTGGTTCATGTGGTCTATCAGAGCGGGTTACGTAAAGGTGACCCCAAACGCTGGGAGTTGCCGCGTTGGCAAGGGTGGCGGTTACAGTATAAAAAAGCCAGCCGGATCGTGGATGTTAAGTGATCTGCGTGCAGGTGTTTTTTATTCTACGCCCTAAATATTAATCAACCCGACACATATGTGATCACTCTTGTACGGAGTTTGTTATGAATTTGGTTTTTATATAGCGTTTTAACCTTTTATTTGGTTATAAAAGATGATTGTTCTATATCCTGTTGCTATATAGTCGAGCATAACGGATAGTAAGGATATCGTACTGCGTACAAGTCGGGGGAAAACATGGACCACATAGAGCACGTCAGCGTTAATTTTGACTATACCTCTTTCCTCGGCGCCTCGTGTGACAAAAAATGGACTTTTCTCGAGGCAATGAGCACGTTTGCACCCATTTTTAGCGTGGTGTGGCGAGAGGCAACCGATAACTTTCATTCACCGGAGGATCGGCTTTGGGATGCGGCGCTGCGCAGGCTGTCAACAAACAGAAGTGATGAGTCTAATCTGATCACCTTATTTGAAATTGCCAAAGGGCAGGGGATTGAGCGAATCAAACTGGTGATGCCGTATTCACTCGACAGAGATCAGATCGTCAAAATTGAATCGCGTAGTCACGTGCGCATCGCGGGTCAGCAAGGGGACGAGATCGTTATTGTGTTGTAACGAGTCTTGGTGAATCAAGCAGCCTTAGTGGCTGCTTTTTTTGTTGCTGTGCGACCTGCCAAAGTTCACGATAATAATTCTGTTGTGGCTGAGACTTTACACTATTATCAAGGCGTTGAAAGTTAGTCATTTGCAGGAGGCAGTCGATGACACAGTTTGGGCGTGTGAGCCTGGGTATCGGGCTGATCGGAGTATCAGCTGCGGTACTTGCAGAAGATCCGATCCGGGTGCATAAAGTGAATCAGGATTATTTGTACGCCGATGTAAGTGCGGGCTCTTTCGATGCTGACAACGGCGCTGAGGGTAATGTTACGAGTGTGATGGTGGGCTACAGTGGACTGTTTGCCGAACACTGGTTAGTGGTTGCAGACTATGAAGCGCGTTTTATCCGACCTGACGAGACCACTACGGAAATCTACTCGTTTCGCCCAGGGGTGGGTTACAAATGGGATCTCAATGATGACTGGCTAATCTACTCGCGGGCCAGGGCCGGGTATTTGCGCACCGTCACTACCGAGGATGATACGGATCAGCAATTATCTGACAGCAGTGATTTGATTTATGGTATCGATCTGGGCCTCAGTTACAGTCCGATTGACAAACTTGAGCTGACAGCGCTCGGTGAACTCAGTCGCAGCGATGCGTTGGATGAAGAGAGCGTCAAACTCAGAGCAGACTATTATGTCACTCGACGTTTTGCGCTCGGTGGCTTTTACAGTTACCGTGATGCCGGAGAGTACACCTCCAATGAAGGTGGCATATCGATGCGTTATGCGTATTGAGCACTACTTTAGTGTCAACCTTATTTAGGACGTTACAGGTACCAATAAAAAAGCCAGCGAACGCGCTGGCTTTTTTGATGATTTCAATCACAGATGAATGGTGATTACAGAACCGCGGCGATGCCTTTGCATAGCGGATTCATGTTAGACTTGGTCATGCCCGCCACACTGATACGACCTGAGCCGACAATATAAATCGCAAACTCTTCTTTCAGACGGTTAACTTGCTCTTTGCTCAGTCCAGAGAAAGAGAACATGCCGTTCTGACGCTCGATGAAGCTGAAGTCAGCATCCACGCCTTCGGCTTTCAGTGTTGCAACGAACAACTCACGCATCTCTTGGATACGGTCGCGCATTTCCGCTACTTCCGCTTCCCATTCTGCACGCAGCTCTGTGTTGTTCAGGATATGGGTCACAACCGCGCTGCCGTGTGCAGGTGGGTTGGAGTAAATAGAGCGGATGATGCTCTTCACTTGTGAGAACGCGGTGGTTGCAATACTTTCGTCAGCAGCAACCAGAGTGAATGCACCTACACGCTCGTTGTACAGACCAAAGTTTTTCGAGAACGAGCTCGCAACCAGGATCTCTTTATTGTACTTAGCAAACGTACGCAGACCAGCAGCGTCCTCTTCAACGCCCTTGGCAAAACCCTGATAAGCGAAGTCAAACAGCGGCAGCAGGCCTTTCTCGGCGACCAGTTTCGCCAGTGTTTCCCACTCTTCCGCGGTAGGATCAATCCCGGTTGGGTTGTGACAGCAACCGTGCAATAGCACGATATCGCCCGCATTGGCTGACTCAAGGTCGCTCAACATGGCGGCAAAGTCTTTATCTTTGGTTTCAGGGTTGTAGTAGCTGTACTGAGCCGTCTCAATACCCGCTGCCTTAAACACACCGTTGTGGTTTGCCCAGGTTGGATTGCTGATCCAGATTTTTACATCGCCCAACTGGCGTTTGATGAACTCGCCGGCAACGCGAAGGGCGCCTGTACCACCTGGCGCCTGAGCTGTTTTTGCTCGTTTTTGTGCCACAACTTCAGAATCGGCGCCAAAAAGCAGTTTTTGTACCGCCAGCGCGTATTCAGCCGTCCCTTCAATGGTCAGGTAAGATTTGGTTTTTTCAGTTTCAAGCAGAGCTGCCTCGGCTTTTTTGACAGTCTTGAGAACTGGCGTTTCACCGCTCTCATTTTTGTAGATGCCTACGCCAAGGTTAATCTTCTCAGCACGCGTATCTTTCTTAAACTCTTCTGTTAAGCCAAGGATAGGATCAGCAGGTGCTGCAAGAACTTTTTCAAACATAATCTTCATCCGTGTTAATTGAGGGTGGGCTTTAAAAACTCCTTTATTTATACCTTTCTGAGAAACCGGACACAACAGCAATAAAAC
>NZ_WXWP01000009.1:0-7298 GCF_009904765.1 Vibrio sp. V39_P1S14PM300 | reverse complement strand
GCGTGAAGCCCGCTTTTTTTATGTAGGATGTTGCCTGGACAACGAGGTTAAATCACAAAAACTACTCAACAAGATTTTAATAAATGTTCATATTAATCTAAGGTTTGTCGGTGGTTTTCGCTAAGAAATTGACCAATTTAAGCGTTTTTGAATGCAATTTAGACAAACGATTTAAAAATTGAAAAATAATGTTGACTCGGATGATCGAATCCGTAGAATGCATCCCGTACCCAAGAGGAACGCAATGCAGTGAATCTTGGAATTACAGAGGCGCGTTGGCAGAGTGGCTATGCAGCGGATTGCAAATCCGTGGACCTCGGTTCGACTCCGGGACGCGCCTCCATTTGCGACACTAGCTCAGTTGGTAGAGCGCAACCTTGCCAAGGTTGAGGTCACGAGTTCGAACCTCGTGTGTCGCTCCAAATTTATAGGTATGGCTAAGGCGATATCTTGATGGTGTCTCCATCACACATTTAGTGTGCCCTGGTGGTGGAATTGGTAGACACAAGGGATTTAAAATCCCTCGGCGTTCGCGCTGTGCCGGTTCAAGTCCGGCCCGGGGCACCATCTTAATGCTCATTTGAGCGCTATGCGACACTAGCTCAGTTGGTAGAGCGCAACCTTGCCAAGGTTGAGGTCACGAGTTCGAACCTCGTGTGTCGCTCCAAATTTTAAACCCAGCCTGATGGCTGGGTTTTTTGTTATTTGGGATCTGTTCTGGGGCTAAGGTTTAAGTTGGTACACATTTCCACGATCGGTGGAAAAGTATATCCATCCTTGCGGGCTGACCTCGATATCGCGGATTCGCTCACCCAGCTCTTGCAGAATTCTCTCTTCACCCACTGCTTCAAAGTTATCATTCAGGCTGACGATGTTAATATGAGTCAGTTTAAGCGAGCCTGAAAGAAGTTTTCCGTTTAGCGCGGGATACTTATCACCTCGGTACAGTATAAGGCTACCGGGAGCGATAGAGGGCACGTACACTTTGACCGGTGGTTCTATTCCCGGTTTTTCTTTGGCGTCACCAACGTCTAATGGGCCCCAATACTCCTTACCGTGGGAAGTGACAGGCCAGCCGTAGTTTTTTCCCTTTTGGATGCGATTAATCTCATCGCCCCCCCTTGGTCCGTGTTCAATTTCCCAAAGCTGTTGGGTTTGAATGTCGTAAGTAAGCCCCTGGGGATTGCGGTGACCATAAGTCCAGATTTCATCAAGTATCGTTGGATCTTTCACAAATGGGTTGTCTTGCGGGATCGAACCGTTGGGATTAAGACGCAATATGGCAGCAGCGTGTGTCCGTGTGTTTTGCCCGTTGTCTCTATTGCCACGATCGCCGATGGAAAAATAGACGTGCGATTGGTCAAACGCAATCCGGCTACCAAAGTGACGTCCAGTGTCAGACGTCGAACGACTCACTAACACATCTCGCCAGTTAGTGAGGTTACCGTCGCGATAATCCGCAACTGCTAGCGTAGTGGCACCTTGGCCACTCACGTCCTTGCTGTAGGTAACGTACACTTTACCAGGATCAAACGGGGAGACGGCAATATCCAGCAGGCCACCTTGTCCGCGAGCCCATACGTCTTCTACCTCAAACAGGTTGCGAATAGCGCCAGTCGACAGCGTCAGTTGTTTTATCCCACCATTACGCTCTGTGACAAGGAGAGTGTCGTTGTCGACAAAGCTCATGCCCCAGGGGACCGCAAAGCCGCCCGCCACTTTCTCAACTTGCCAGCCCCAGGCTGGAAAACACAATGTAGCCCCGAGTAGGGGAAGAGTCAGTCGACGCATGTTTGTTCCTTTTGTTGTTTTTTAAACAGCGTAGCGGCTTAAGGAAACTATTGCCCGAATGAATATTTAACAAAAAGTAACTTGATATGATCGATTTATCGGCTATTATGACGATGTGTCAAAAATGACGAATCGTCATAATTTGGCAGGCTACACAGATAATGCTTTCGTGTTAAACTTAGTGCGTCAGGAAATCAGGACCAGAGACGGAAGACATGTTTGGCTTTAGCTGTATAAAGAGTGAGAAGAATGAACCCGGCCGAGGCTCAGGTTTGAGCAAGAAGCAGCAGGCGATAGCAAATCGTGAACTCGAATTGATCGAGCTCGCTATTGGCATTATTCGTGAGCAAGGGTTTGGTGCGTTGACTATGGATAAGCTGACTGCAGCCAGTCCCTATTCAAAAGGCACGATCTACAATCATTTTTGCAGCAAAGAAGACGCCATTCTTGCCGTATGCGTCAATTCTTTACGCCGGGAGTCACAATTGTTCGAACGTGCCGCAGGCTTTGAAGGAAGCTCGCGCGAAAGAATCATTGCGATGCACGTGGCGTTTCGCATTTATGCGCGAATGGAGCCGGTGCTGTCAACGTGTGCCATCATGGCAAAAAGTCCATGGGTCATTGAGAAAGCCTCTCCAGAGCGGATAAATTACCTGAATCAACTGGAAGAGCTGGTGATTCAGGGGGCAGATGATCTGGTCAGTGCAGCGGTGCAGGAAGGGGATCTTCGATTTACGCCCGGCATCAGCTCAGATGCGATTGTATTCGCTAACTGGTCGATTGCTTTTGGATCAAATGCCTTAACACAAAACGCATCCAACAGCCGCTGTATCAGCCGCTTGCAGGATCCGTTTACGGTGTTGCACAATGCGAATATGCTGCTGGATGGTCTGGGCTGGAAACCGCTCTCGTCTGAGTGGGATTACAGAAAGACCTGGCAGAAAGTTGAACAGACTCTGTTTAAAGATGAACTGACTTATCTGGAATCGGTGGGCCGTTAACGCTCCACCAGCCTGTGACAGGATTAAAACCCATGCAAATGGGTTTTTAAATATCCATTAATGACGATTCGTCAAAAAATGAGAGAGCATGGCTGTCCCATTTTGACGCTTACTGAGAGCAAAACGTTCACTTTGCTCTGTCGTGTAAAAAATCACGTCACAAATGGAGAATGTGATGAAACAGGTTACCCTTCCAGACAACCGCGCTCAGTTCTGGCTGACCGCACCCACACGCTACGCCTGGCTGGTGTGTATGGCGGTTTTAACCGCAATACTCGTCGCTGCTTTAGGTGCGAAAAATCTCTACTTTCGTGGGGATTACAACATCTTTTTCGATGGCAGCAATCCTCAACTTCAGGCGTTTGATGAAATTCAGACGACGTTCGCTAAATCGGACAGTGTCGCTATTGTCATTGCACCAGAAAACGGCAATGTGTTTAATCGGCGAACCCTCACTTTATTACAGACATTGACCAAAGATGCCTGGCAAACACCGTATTCCAGTCGGGTTGACTCTTTGGCTAACTACCAGCATACAGAGGCGATTGATGATGATCTGCTGGTTGAAGACTTGCTTTACGACGAGTATCCGCTTACGCCTGAGCGAATCGAAAAAGTCAAACAGATTGCGCTAAATGAACCTCTGCTTAAAAACTTACTGATTTCAGCAGACGGTGCCGTGTCGGTGGTCAACATCACAGTGCAGTTGCCGCAGGACGACGAGACTGCGGAGGTCACGGAAGTGGTGACCTATATCAATCAGTTGCTGGAACAGTATCGTCAACTCTATCCGGATGTCGAATTCCATAAAGCGGGCATCATCGCGATGAACGAGGCATTTATGGTATCTGCTCAGCAGGACACCGCGACGCTCGTACCCACCATGTTGCTGGTCATTTTGGTTTTTCTGACCTTGATGCTGCGTTCTTTGTTGAGTGTGATGGCGACGTTACTGGTGATCATCGGCTCGGTTGTGGCGACGTTGGGGCTGGCCGGTTGGGGCGGGGTGTTTATGTCCACGGCGACGGTGAATGTGCCGACCTTAATCATGACACTAGCCGTTGCCGATTGTGTGCATGTGATTGCGACCATGCGTTACAACTTGCAAAAAGGCCACTCTAAAACCTATGCCATTGATCACAGTGTCACTATCAATGTGGTTCCGATCCTGATCACTTCCGTGACAACGGCGATTGGTTTTCTGATGATGAATATGTCTGACTCACCAGTTCTGCGCGACTTCGGTAACCTATCGGCACTGGGGGTGATGATCGCTTGCGGCCTGTCGATCAGCCTGCTGCCAGCGCTACTTAAGATTTTACCGATTCGTGTTGCGCCAGCATCGCAGCAGCAGCCGACAACACGCATGGATCGCCTGGCCGATTTTGTGGTCACACAGCGTAAATTGTTGTTGCCCTTGTCCGTGATTGTGATTGTGGCTTTTGGTGCGTTGATCCCGCTGAACAAAGTGAACGATGATGCCGTGAAGTATTTTGACACGCGCAGTGATTTTCGTCGTGCGGCGGATTTTATGGAATCCCACATCAGCGGAATGACCAACATCAGTATTGCCGTCAAAACACATGAGTCACAGGGGATTGCCGATCCGAAGTTTATTGAGACCATTGGCGCATTCTCTGAATGGATGAGAGCCCAACCTGAAACGGACCACGTTGCCACTTTGTCGGATGTCTACAAACGGCTCAATAAAAACATGCACGCCGATGATGAGCAATATTTCCGTCTCCCTCAGGACAGAGAGCTGGCTGCGCAATATTTGCTGTTGTATGAAATGTCGTTGCCTTACGGGTTGGATCTCAACAACCAGATCAATGTCGACAAATCGTCACTGAAGTTGGTGGTTACAACCGATAACCTCGGCAGTAAAGAGCTGGTCGCGCTCGAAAATCGTATTTACGCCTGGTTCAATACCAACGCGCCGCAATACGAGGTCGTGGCATCCAGTCCATCAATGATGTTTGCCCATATTGGTGAAACCAATATGCAAAGTATGTTATCGACGTTGCCACTCACTCTGGTTTTGATCTCCGCACTGATGATTTTTGCTTTGCGTTCGCTGCGGCTGGGGATCATCAGCCTTATTCCTAATATGGCTCCGGCGATCATCGGTTTTGGTGTCTGGGCACTGCTATCAGGCGACATCAACCTCGGATTATCCGTCGTCGTGACACTGACGTTGGGGATTGTGGTCGATGATGCCGTCCATTTTCTCTCCAAATATCAGCGGGCTCGTCAAGAAGGACAAAGTGCCGAACAGGCGGTGCGTTACGCCTTCCACACTGTTGGCCGTGCGTTGTGGATCACGACGGTAGTGTTGGTCGCCGGGTTTATGGTTTTGGCGATGTCGAGCTTCAGACTCAATTCCGACATGGGGCAACTCAGTGCGCTGGTAATTTTACTCGCTCTGATCGTCGACTTTCTGTTTCTCCCGACACTGCTGATGCGTTTTGATACCAAAACTTATCCCGCAGATGCGCCGTTATCTCAACCTCAGTCTCAACCGGGACATCCGGCTACGAACTCGACTCACTAGAAGGAACATATCAATGAATATTGCTAAGCCAACATACTTTACCCGCGTGTTATCTCTTGCCTGTGTCTTGATGGTTACAGCCGGAGTGACGTCACCTGTCTGGGCGGACCCGGCCCGGGGTCTGGAAATTGCTCAGGAACGCAAAGTCCGTGATGAGGGGTGGGGGGATACGATCGCGACCATGGAAATGGTACTGAAAAACGCGCAGGGAGAGAGCAGTACTCGTCTGATGCGCCTCAAATCACTGGAAGTGAACGGTGATGGCGATAAGGGACTGACGATTTTTGACCAGCCACGAGATGTCTCAGGCACCGCCTTTCTGAATCATTCACACACTTTAGATGCGGATGACCAGTGGCTGTATTTGCCCGCACTGAAACGGGTGAAGCGGATATCTTCACGCAACAAATCGGGCCCATTTATGGGCAGTGAGTTTGCATACGAGGATCTCAGTTCGTTTGAAATTGAAAAATACACCTTCAATTACGTCAAAGATGAAGAGATCGATGGCCAGCCTGCGTTTGTGCTGGAACAAGTACCGACTGATAAAAACTCTGGTTACACACGTCAGATTGTGTGGATTGATCAGACTCATTTTCGTCCGTTGCAGATCGAATTCTATGACCGAAAAGGTGCGCTTCTCAAGACGCTTCAGTTCAGCCAGTACCAACAGTATCAAGGGAAATACTGGCGCGCACACGCGATGAATATGCAAAATCACCAGACCGGTAAGAGCACACTGTTAACCACCAGTGAGATCACTTTCAATAACGGGCTGGATGCCAAGGATTTCCAGAAAACCGTGCTGAAACGCGTGAAGTAAGAGGTCGCGATGAGTCGAACAAATGATCGTATCTCTGTGATTGCTTCTCTGGCGCTAGCACTCGTTCCGTTACAATGTCACGCGTGGGAGTTGTCCGGCCAGGTCAACCTTGAGCATCGGCAGTTTTTTGAGCGCGGTCTGGACGGGCAGGGCCGGGAACAAAGTTCGTTAGTCTTGCAACCGGAAATCTACCAGTCATGGGGTGATGGCAATGCAAGCTTTACTTTTGTGCCGTTTTATCGTCTTGATAGTATGGATGATGAACGTACACATAGTGATATTCGTGAAGCACTTTATCTGACGTACTGGAGTGACTATGAGCTACGGCTTGGCATTGGCAAAGTGTTTTGGGGGGTAACGGAGTCGGAGCATCTGGTGGACGTGGTTAACCAGACCGATGCGATTGAAGCGGTCGATGGCGAAGATAAATTGGGGCAACCCATGATTCATTTCACCAGCATTAAAGAGTGGGGGGTCGTGGATGCACTGTTGTTGCCCTATTTTCGTGAACGGACATTCGCAGGTGAAGATGGTCGCTTGAGACCGACGATCCCGGTTTCTGATGACGCTCTGTATGAATCCTCGCGTAAAGAAAAGCACGTGGATGTGGCCTTGCGTTACGCGAAAATGTTGGGTGATTGGGATGTCGGGCTTAGTTATTTCCAGGGCACCAATCGTGATCCTTACTATCGTCTGCAATCGCAACAACTGAAACCTTACTATGCGCAGATGTCTCAGGTCGGACTCGATGTTCAGGGGATCGTCGGTGACTGGTTATGGAAGCTCGAGAGTATCTATCGAGATAGTGAAGATAACCACACTGGTGTGGTCTCGGGGTTTGAGTACACCTGGGTAGGGGCGTTAGGGGCCGTATGGGATGTCGGGTGGATAGCGGAGTATCTGTACGACAGCCGGGGTAACAATGCCCAGACAACCGGACAGAATGACCTTTTTCTCGGAACGCGTTTTGCGCTGAATGATGAAGACGGAACGGAAGTTTTGATCGGGGTATCACAAGATCTGGATCATTCAGATGTGTACAGCGCCAAGCTAGAGGCATCGAGTCGCATCAATAATCACTTTAAATGGCGCATCGATGGTTGGTTGTTCGAAAACAACACGCCGGATG
>NZ_WXWP01000067.1:0-7302 GCF_009904765.1 Vibrio sp. V39_P1S14PM300 | reverse complement strand
CTACTGGTAATGCACGCCTTATTGTAAAAGCTTTATTGACAAATAGTTAATGATTTTAGAGCTGGTAAGAGGTGAAATGTTTGAGAATGTGATTAAGATTCTATTTAAATCGCTATGAAATTAGCTGCTCACAGAACTTCTAACTTTAAAAACTTATTGTTTTGGTCAGTTGTTAGCCGAAATCGACCTTTTACTCCAATCTGAGTTAAAAATGGACGAAAGCGTGATGCGGGTAATTGCAACCGCACCCCCTGCTCAGTCACCACCAAAACAGATGCTGCCATACCAGAATAGTGTGCTAGAAAGGTCTGATACGAAATGTTAAGACGAAAAAAATACGTGTTCATCAGCTTAAAATCGGGGTGACCTTGGTCACCCCTTCAAAGGTTTATGCTTCCAGAGCCTTAGTGACTTTCTCATACAGATCGTTAGCCAAATTATCCATGTCCTTCAGCATTTCTAATTGGGCTTTGATCAGAGACTGACGCTCTTCATCATACTTGCGGAATTTAAGCAGAGGATCAATAAGACGAGAGGCCACTTGTGGATTCGAGCTGTTCAATTCGCGCAAAATCTCTCCGGCAAACGCATAACCTTCACCGCTCTTCGCGTGGAAACGCACTGGGTTCATGTTCAGGAACGAACCAATCAGGCTGCGGGTACGGTTTGGATTCTTGAGGCTGAATGCTTCATGACTCATCGTTTTCTTGATGACGTCCAATGCATTCTCCGCCGGATTACACCCTTGTAGCGCAAACCATTTGTCCATCACTAGGCCATCGTGTTTCCACTTATCGCTGTAATCCGCCATCAGAGTTTCACGGCAAGCCAGCTGAGCACTGTTGGCTCCAGCCATCGCAGCCATCGTGTCAGTCATGTTATTCGCCTGCGCGTACTGACTCTGTACCAACGCATCACCTTGCTCGGTATAGGCCAAGTAGCCAAGGCAGGCATTACGCAATGCACGTTTACCGATTGCAGCATGGTCAACACTGTAAACGTCTTGCTTGAGGCTATGGTAAAGCGCGCCAAATTCATCTTCCAACGCCTCAGCCAATTGCACTTTGATACCTTTCAGTACTGCAGCAATGGCATCAACATCTACCAGCTTGTACCAGCCAGAGACTTCATTATGAGAAGGCAGTGCCATCATTTCGGCGATAAATGCAGGTTCAAGCGTATCACTCAACAAGACTCCACGGAATGCGTCGATAACCGCTTCCGGTAACACAATGTCTTCACCATTTTGCACACCAGCAACATTGCTACGAATGTATTTGGCCAGCAGCATCTGACCGGCATCCCAACGAGCAAACTCATTGCGTGCATGCACCATTAAGAAGATCAGGCTGTCATCTGAATAGTCGTACTCCAGTTTAACCGGCGCAGAAAACTCACGCAGCAGAGACGGAACCGGTTTCTCTGCCACCTTTTCAAACACAAACGTCTGTTTGGCCTGTTTCACATCAAGCACATTCGATACCGCTTCACCGCCAGAGATCAGCTCAATCACGTTACCTTTGGCATCATACAGCTCGACATCAAACGGAATGTGCAGCGCGTGTTTATCAGCCTGGTCCTGAGTCGCTTCAGTCGACTGCTCAACCGTGAGCGTATACGTTTGATCGGCCGCATTGTACTCATCCGTTACTTTCAAAGTTGGAGTGCCAGACTGGCTGTACCACAAACGGAATTGCTTGAGATCAATACCGGAGGCATCTTCCATCGCAGCCACGAAATCTTCACAAGTCGCCGCGGTACCGTCATGACGCTCAAAGTACAGCTTCATGCCTTTCTGGAATCCCTCTTCGCCCAGTAAGGTGTGCATCATTCGAATCACTTCACTGCCTTTCTCATACACCGTCAAGGTGTAGAAGTTATTCATTTCAATCACTTTCTCCGGACGAATCGGATGTGACATCGGGCTGGCATCTTCAGCAAACTGAGGACCGCGAATAATACGAACATTATTGATACGGTTTACGGCACGAGAGCCGAGATCGGATGAAAACTCCTGATCACGGAATACGGTCAACCCTTCTTTCAGGCTCAGTTGGAACCAGTCTCGGCATGTCACTCGGTTGCCGGTCCAGTTATGGAAATACTCATGACCAATAACCGCTTCAATACCCAGATAATCGGTATCTGTCGCTGTCTGATCATTGGCTAGCACAAACTTAGAGTTAAAGATGTTCAGACCTTTGTTTTCCATCGCACCCATATTGAAGAAATCGACAGCCACAATCATGTAGATATCCAGATCATACTCCAGGTCAAAACGCTCTTCGTCCCACTTCATTGAGTTGATCAGCGAAACCATGGCGTGATTGGCTCGATCAAGATTGCCTTTGTCGACAAAAATTTCCAGCGCCACATTGCGGCCTGATTTGGTGATGTAGCTGTCTCGCAATACGTCAAAATCGCCCGCCACCAATGCAAACAGATACGCAGGTTTCGGATGTGGATCCTGCCATTGAACCCAGTGGCGGCCACCTTCCAAATCACCTTCTGCAATTCGGTTACCATTACTAAGTAAATACGGATACTCAGCTTTGTCAGCAATCACTTTGGTGGTGTACTTCGCCAACACATCCGGGCGATCAAGATAATACGTGATGCGACGGAAACCTTCCGCTTCACACTGTGTACAGAATGCCCCGCCCGATTTGTACAACCCTTCCAGAGCCGAGTTAGCTTCTGGGTCAATCAGCGTAACAATCGTTAAATCAAATTCGGTTGGCAGAGATAAAATCTCCAAGCCACTTTCTGTCAGGTTGTAGTCCGTCCATGGTGTGTCGTTGACCAGAATGTCCTTCAGCTCCAGACCTTCTCCATCCAGGCTCAGCGTTGTGCTGTCCTTCAACTGTCTTACCTTGGAAACGGCTGTAACAACGGTCGCGTTGTCATGCAAATCGAATGTCAGGTCAATATCAGTGATGGTGTGAGAAGGCGATTGATAATCTTTACTATATTTGGCTAGAGGAGTATGAGCCATTGTCTTAATCCTTTTGACGAGTTGATACCCTTATATCTGAGGGTGATGATACGCAGTTACAAGAGCGTAAACGAAAAAACGAGGTATTCAAAAAATACCTCGTTATTTTGCTGATATTATCTACAAAAACAGTGAAATATCTAGCGAAAACGGCAAACAAACATTATGTTATCTTATTCGGTCCAGCACTGCGAACATCTCTCCATCATCGCCTTGCAGCGTGAGTTGATCACGCTTCAAAGAATAAGTTGTCTCGTGCTCACCGTTTTCATACATCAAGACCAAATTATTGTCTTCGGTGTAGTAAACACCACGATGGATGGCCTCATCGCCCTCACCATTAGTGGCTCGAAACATAAAAATAAAGTCCGGCTGAAGCACCAAATCCATATGCTGAACGTCACTGGCTTGAATATCAGCACCCGATAATTCAGCGCTCGACCACACTCCTGCCAGGCCATTTGACAAAGCCTTGGTGAAAGTCACCCCGTTCAGGTTCAGTAAGTTATGGTTTCCTTCATACGCGTAAATCTGAGGCTCAGTCGTATTAACACCCAAGATGATCGTATCTTCATTGGCTGTATAAAAACCTTCCCAGTGATCCACACTGTAATCTTTCTTCTGGATATCAATGGAAAACGAATACGTTGATCTCAAACTGAGTTTAATGGCGAGAAAGTTCTCCTGAGACTGCTCAGGCTCCGGATTAAGTAGGTACCAGTCACCCAACAGAAATGGTAAATCAAATTGAGTTAAATCATTTTTAGGTGGGGTCTCCCCACTCGCCGCGGTCAGGCTAAAACAAGCCAATAGCAACAAAATCCATTTCGTCATCGCGCATCTCCCACACTTTTCTTTAAGCTTAGAACTGTTAATACGATAGCGCGATATTTTTGATCTCCATCACAATAATTTAGAATACAAAAAAAGCGGGCATCACTGCCCGCTTCGATTTACTTTAGCTGGTTACTTGCTGTTTAGCATGTCTACCATGATAGCCACTGATTCATCCAGATACGCATCTGGCGCTTCGTAATCTTTAGGAATGTCATCCAACGATTTGAACGCTTTTTTACCCGTGGCTTTCTGACGCTCATTAATGCGATCCAAACGTTGCTTATCCGCTTTGTCACTTTCCGCTTCACGAGTTTTCTCATTCAATGAAAGCATGTTGTCGTCTTTTTCCGCTTTGTATTGCGCGATATCCTGTTGGATAAAACCAAACTCCATATCTTTAGCAACACGAGCTTCATGTTCAGACTGCAGCGTTTTGATCAGTGCAGAGAAATCATTCAACTTCCGGTAGTTGGCTTGATCGATGCTATCCCAAGGCAGCGCGTTATCTTCAACACTCTCACCGGTTTCACTTGGATCGATTGCCGTCGGATACGCGATATCTGGAATTACACCTTTATTCTGAGTACTGCCACCATCAATTCGGTAAAATTTCTGGATCGTGTACTGCACGTAGCCGAGCTGTTTATCGAACAGATCGTAGATATGATTCAGCGAACGATGCTGCTGAACCGTACCTTTCCCGAATGAGTTCTCACCCAGAATGATGGCACGACCGTAATCTTGCATTGCGGCAGCAAAGATCTCTGAAGCCGATGCGGAATAGCGGTTGATCAGCACGGTCATTGGGCCGTTATAGCTGATTTGCCCATCCGTATCACTATTCACATTTACACGACCGTAACTGTCACGAACCTGTACCACCGGGCCACTAGTAATAAACAAGCCCGATAACGCCGTAGCTTCTGTCAAAGCGCCGCCACCGTTATTGCGTAGATCGACAATAATCCCCTCGACGCCTTTCTTCTTGAGATCCGAAATCAGTTTGTCGGTATCTTTTGCCAGACCAACGTAGAAACTTGGCACTTCAAGCACGCCAATTTTCTTGCCATTCTTTTCAATCAGTTCTGATTTTACGGCGCGGTCTTCCAGGCGAATCTTATCTCGGACAATTGTGACAGTGTGACTTTTTACATCTTTACCTTCCGGCAAGACTTGCAGTATCACTTTGGTCCCTTTTGGCCCTTTAATCAGCTCAACAACATCGTCTAAACGCCAGCCAATGACATCAACGACCGCCTTGCCTTCCTGGCCAACACCAATGATTCTGTCGCCTTCACTCAATTGCTTGCTCTTAGACGCAGGGCCACCAGCAACCAGTGATCGAATCACAGTGTAATCGTCCGTCATTTGCAACACAGCACCGATCCCTTCCAGAGACAAATTCATTTCTGACTGGAACTGTTCGGCGTTGCGTGGAGACAGATAACTGGTGTGGGGATCGACCTGACGTGCGAATGCATTCATGTAGAGCTGGAACGCATCTTCGTTGTGAGTTTGGCTAAGACGTTTGATGGCGTTGTTGTAACGTTTACCCAACATCTCCTGAATCTCTGGCCAGGTTTTGCCCGTCATTTTCAGATTCAGTTGGTCGTATTTCACCCTCTTACGCCACAAATCATTCAACTCTGCTTCATCTTTCGGCCAGGCCGCTTTGGAGCGATCCAACTCAATCGACTCATCAGTATCGAATGTCATCTCTTTATCGAGTAACGATAATGCGTATTTAAACCGATCGTAACGCTTTTGCATCGACAGGTTATAAACCTCAAACGCAATCTGGTTATTGCCGGCTTTCAGTTGATCATCCAACTGAACTGACCACGCTTTGAAGGAGTCAATATCGGCCTGAGTGAAAATATTACGATTGTAATCCAGAAGTTCCAGATAACGCTCGAATATCGCTTCCGAGAACTGGTCATCCAATGTGAAGTGTTTGTAGTGAGAACGAGTAAAGCGTGAGGTTACCCGCTTGGCAGCGGTTTCATGCTGAACTTCCGGTTGAAGAACGGGTAAATCGTCCTTCGCGATTTTGGCTTCAAGAGCCTGAACTGAAAAAGCTGCCAGCCAGAGGCCAGCAGCGATCATAGTTAGTTTTGAACGGCATTTCATGCGTAGGAGTATCTCCTTTATGCGCGCAGGTGCTCCGCTTTTACAACCATTTGAAGGCCGTTTGCTAGTTGAACACGCACATCTTCCTTATTGATTTCAACAATGGTCGCAGCCATGTTTCCTTTACCCATGTTTACGTTAACCTGCTTGCCGACGGTCATTTCATCTGCATTTAAAGCACGCGTTTCAACTGGTTTATTTGGTTTTTGAGACTTAGGTTGGGCGCGGCGAGCCTGTTGAGGCTTTTTGTTCGCTTTTGGTTTTGCTTTACCTTCATCACGGGCTTTTTGAGCTTGCTCTTTGCGACGAGCCTGAACACGAGCCTTACTTTCCGCAAGTGCTGTTTTTGCGTGTTCAACGTGTTCTTCTTCTAATACACCACATTCGTTGCCATCTAGGTCAACACGAACTGCACCCGGTTTAACACCGTGCAGGTAACGCCATGAAGATGTGTATTGTCTTAACGCTGCGCGAAGCTGGGTCTTACTTACTTTCGGGTCTTCATTCAGACGGTCAGCAAGGTCCTGAAAAATACCAATTTTCAGAGGTTTTGCTTCACCTTCTAAAGTAAAGCACTTAGGGAAACATTCAGCAATGTATGCGATAACTTCTTTGCTGTTTTTTAACTTTTCAGTGTTTTCCATGAGGATTCCTGGTTAATGCGGTTTTCCGCGAGCATTAAGATAAATATTTCAGGTATTATAGTGACCTGCAAGCGAAAAACCACAGTCTAGAAGCAAATTATGCGTTGGCTGCGTGCGAATTGAGCAGCTTTTCAACTTCTGACATCAAAAGTGTTAATCCTTCCTCATCAGTGTCGCTAAAACGACCAACTGAAGGGCTGTCGATATCTAATACACCAACAATGTTGCCATTGATTGAAAATGGGATAACAATTTCCGAGTTACTTGCCGCATCGCAAGCAATATGTCCTTCAAAAGCGTGTACATCATGCACACGCTGAACTGCATTGGTTGCCACAGCAGTACCACATACGCCGCGACCAACCGGGATACGTACACACGCTGGTTTGCCCTGGAACGGTCCAAGCACCAACTCGTCATCTTTCATCAGGTAAAATCCGACCCAGTTCAGGTCTTCCAATTCCATGTTTAACAACGCACTGAGATTCGACAGGTTAGCGATAAGATCTTTTTCTGATTCCAAAAGCGCAACTGCTTGCTTAGTTAAGCGCTGATAATGTTCTATTTTCATATTAACTTCCAAGTGAAAACTAGAGACTTCCAAATAGGTTATCAGTACAATAC
The DNA here is from genome assembly GCF_009904765.1 of Vibrio sp. V39_P1S14PM300. Lineage (NCBI taxonomy): Bacteria > Pseudomonadati > Pseudomonadota > Gammaproteobacteria > Vibrionales > Vibrionaceae > Vibrio > Vibrio sp. V39_P1S14PM300. Next base: position 72 of record NZ_WXWP01000067.1, on the reverse strand, counting down.
CAAAATCTAAATAGGATTCATTCTCATTATAATGACTAACAACCCTGACACTATTAGCCGTTCCTGGCTTAT
>NZ_WXWP01000016.1:0-7392 GCF_009904765.1 Vibrio sp. V39_P1S14PM300 | reverse complement strand
CATTAAGACAGCCATTTGACATCGACTTACTTTTCCCAAACTAACTTATCTCTCAGAAGAACATGTTTAATTGAAAAATTGATACATACGGAAGATAAAACATATGATATTTCATATGTTTTATTGCGTTGAATAGTTCCTATGTTTGATCCAATCCTTCTTTACAAAGCATTTGCTGAAGAAACTCGGCTTAAGTCTCTGCTGTTAATGCAGAAACAAGAAGAATTGTGTGTGTGATCTCATGGAGGCGCTTAATCTCAGTCAACCCAAAGTCTCTCGGCATCTTGCCGAACTGCGAAAGCACGAGCTTGTTATGGATGAGCGACGTGGTAAGTGGGTTTACTACCGAATCAATCCCAGGCTAGCTCCTTGGGTTAAGCAAGTGCTGGAGATAACCCTCAAGCATAATTTGGCACTTATCGAGCCAGAGTTGCAGTTCATCAAAGGCAAAACATTCTCGAATGGTATAAGTGAATAATGCTCTATTCAGTTGGTTTATCAATTTCATATTAAAGAGGTCTGTATGAGTAATATCTCAAGCTGTGGCGAAACCAGCGCATCTGAAAAAATGAGTTTCCTAGATCGATATCTAACCGTATGGATTTTTCTTGCAATGGCCGTTGGTGTCGGGGTTGGAGTGTGCTTCCCTCTGTCGGCTCAGTGGAACGAAAGCCTATCTGTAGGTTCAACCAATATCCCGCTTGCTATTGGCCTAATCCTAATGATGTACCCTCCATTAGCGAAAGTAAATTATAGCCTTCTAGGCGAAGTAACTCGTGACAAACGCGCGATAATGCTTTCTTTAGTGATGAACTGGCTCGTGGGACCGATTTTGATGTTCACATTAGCCATCATTTTCTTACGCGATCAACCTAGTTATATGGTAGGACTCATTCTGATCGGCCTTGCTCGATGCATCGCTATGGTGTTGGTTTGGAATGATATCAGCGGCGGAAACAAAGAGTACGGTGCAACTTTGGTTGCATTAAATAGCGCGTTTCAAATTGTCACGTATAGTTTTATGGCGTGGCTGTTTATTACTGTTTTACCCCCTTACTTTGGCCTTGAAAGTTTCGTTGTTGACATCACTATCTGGGATATTGCACAAAGCGTCTTAATTTATTTAGGCATCCCTTTCTTAGCGGGTTTCTTAAGCCGTAAACTATTAGTTTCAGCAAAAGGTGAACAGTGGTACAACGAAGTCTTCATCCCGCGTATTTCGCCAATCACCCTGATTGCGCTTTTGGCAACCATCGTTTTGATGTTTAGTCTGAAAGGTGAAATGATCATCGAGTTACCGATGGATGTGTTCCGTATTGCAGTGCCACTGATCATCTATTTTATGGTGATGTTTTTTGTGAGCTTCTACATCGGGAAACGTATGGGGATCCCTTACGACCAAAATGCTTCTATCGCCTTTACTTCAACGGGCAATAACTTCGAACTGGCTATCGCCGTATCAATCGCTGTATTTGGATTAAACTCTGATCAAGCATTTGCAGGCGTTATTGGACCTTTGGTTGAAGTGCCCGTTTTAATTGCTTTGGTCAACGTCGCATTACGAATGAAGAAGAAGTACTATCCTCCCCATCATGGTATTAAAGCGCACAATCAATAACCATTCACAAACGTCATGATCTTGCCATTAAGCAGTCAATGAGTTCATCCCGATAAGAATGCAACAATGTAATTAGAATTAACCTAGGTAACTAACACCATTGCAATCCAGTAGGGAGGCTTGGTTGATGAGTAAGTAACATTCGACAGTGCTCCAAAAACAAAAAGGCTGCGATGGAGAGCAGCCTTTTTTACTACCCGTCATATCATGACGACTGGTTTTTGGGGCTTGCCAAAAGCTCCGCAATCGCTTGATCGTTTTGGTGACGAACATCCAAGCCAGTCACAAAATAAATCGTGTACTCACAAACGTTGCGCGCGTGATCGCCAATCCGTTCGACCGCGCGACCTATCCACGTGATCTCCAAAATGGTTTGATAGTGAGTGCCTTGCACCAGCATATCTTTATCATTTTGACGCAAAATATCGCCGTAGCTGTTGTCGATTTGTTTATCTAACATTGCTGCTTCTAGCGCATCGTGTGCATTGAGATCGTGAAAAGCGTTCATCGATTTTTGCAGCATATTGATCACGTTCGCGTTAATTGTTTCAAACGCATCTTCTTGTAATTCAATACCATCAAAATAGTCTTTGTCACCCGGATGGTGCTCCTTTAAACGCAACACCGCATGGGCGATCCGTTTAGATTGATCGCCAATTCGTTCAAGATCCATGATCGCTTTCATGATCGAAAACACCGCACGTAAATCGCGGGCTGCGGGCTGGCGTTTGACTAAAATATCAATGCAGCGTTGATCAATGGCCAGTTCTAACAAATTGATATTATGATCGTGTTCAATTACTTGCTTGGCCAGTTCGGTATTGCCTGTCATAAACGCATCGAGTGCGTCCCGCACCTGTACGATTACTAAATCACCCATATTCACCACGCTATCCACAATAGAACGCATTTCGCTATTGTAGCTATGAGAGGTGTGCCCATCGACACCATGAGTTGTCATAAAATTCTCCTAAAACAGTCGTTAACCGAAACGGCCAGTAATGTAATCTTCAGTGCGGCTATCACGTGGGTTGGTGAACAACTCACGTGTTTCGCTCAGTTCAACCAAGTTACCTAAGTGGAAGAAGGCGGTTTTATCTGAAACGCGCGCCGCTTGCTGCATGTTGTGTGTCACCATCGCAATGGTGTAGCTGCCTTTGAGCTCATCAATCAGATCTTCAATGATCGAGGTCGCGATAGGGTCAAGCGCCGAACAAGGCTCATCCATCAAAATCACTTCAGGGTTAACCGCAATCGCACGAGCAATACACAAACGCTGTTGCTGGCCACCAGATAGTCCGGTGCCCGGTGCTGATAAGCGATCTTTGACTTCTTTCCACAAGCCAGCGCGGCGTAAGCTGGTTTCGACGACTTCATCCAAATCGGATTTGTTATCTACTAGGCCATGTAATTTAGGGCCATAGGCGATATTTTCATAAATCGATTTTGGAAAAGGATTAGGCTTTTGGAACACCATGCCAACTTGAGCGCGCAGCTGCACCACATCTAAGCTAGGGTGATAAATATCTTGCCCGTCCAAGGTAACTGAACCTTCAACACGAGCCGTGTCGATGGTGTCGTTCATACGATTTAAACAGCGTAAAAAGGTCGATTTACCACAACCAGAAGGGCCGATAAAGGCGACCACTTCATGCTCAATGATATCCATATCGATGCCGTGTAGCGCCTTGGTTTCACCATAGAAAACTGTCACATCACGCGCGGCCATTTTAATTTGTGTGGCTTGGGCTGCTTCTTTAGCGGTGCTCTTTACCTGTGGTATCACAAGGGAGTGTTTGTTCATAATAGCTTCACTTATCATCTTTATTACCACCGAGTTTCAAAGCGTCGACGCAACCAAATCGCCAGCGCGTTTAAGCTAATCATTAATGCTAACAATACGGTGATTGCAGCAGACGTTCTTGCTTCAAAAAAGTTACGCAGTTCGTTACCTTGCCAGAGGAAAATCTGCACTGGTAGCGCGGTTGATTGATCGAGCGGTGTCGCAGGTACGCTGGCGACAAATGAGCTCATGCCAATCAAGAGCAGTGGCGCAGTTTCACCTAATGCTTGGGCGATACCCAAAATGGCCCCAGTCAAAATGCCCGGTAGTGCCAAAGGCAATACGTGATGGAAAACGGCTTGAGTTTTGGACGCGCCGATACCCAGAGCTGCTTGGCGAATCGATGGTGGTATCGCTTTCAATGTTGAGCGAGTAGCAATGATCACTGTGGGCAGTGTCATTAGTGTTAATACCAAACCACCGACAAACGGTGCCGAAAGCGGCAGCTTAAACCACAAAATAAACACTGAAGCGCCCAGTAAACCAAATACAATCGAAGGAATCGCCGCCAAGTTGTTGATGTTCACTTCAATCAAATCGGTGAACTTGTTTTTTGGGGCAAATTCTTCTAGGTAAATCGCGGAAGCGACGCCAATCGGTACCGCCAATACCATAACAATGAGCATCATAAATACCGAGCCCATAAACGCCCCAGCAAGGCCAGCCGAAGCTAATGAGCTGCGAGAATCGACGTTCATAAACAGCGCTGTACTGAATTTGTTTTGGATAACGCCACGTTCAGCGAGCTCATCCGCCCACGCGCGGGTACGAGCACTCAACTGCTGACGAGAGTCGGGTAGATCACGGTCGATGTTGCCTTTCAACCACACATCGACGTTGGCTTCCGCCAGTAAATCAAGACGTAAGGTTTGGCCGACCAGTGAAGGATCATTGACTATCATATCGCGCAAAGCAAAACGCTCGCCGCTGGTGATCAATTTGATCGCATCACGCTGGTAGCGAGTCGCTTCAGGGATTTCGTTGGCCAAACTGTTGACAATAATACGGTTGAAATTAACCATGCCGACGCTGCTTTGCCATGTGAGCATGCGTTGATTGAACTGCGCCGGGCTCTCATCACTTTGTTGGATGGGTTTGGGCTCTATTTTCACGACATCGGGGTCAAAGTAGACATCCAAGGTCACTGTCGCTTGCCAAAAGGCTGGAATACCTTTGGAAAGAATCGAAGTGAATAGTATCGCCACAAAACTTAACGCTAAGGCAACCGCGCCAATACCGAAAGCTCTAAAGCGGCGTTCACTGTTGTGACGTTTTTTCAGCGAGCGAGCAATGCGCAGTTTTGTTTCATTACGTTGCGCATAGGCATCGTCATCTTGAAGGTTAGTCATTTGAATGCTGTTGTCCATGGCGTTACTCATACTGTTCACGGTACTTACGTACGATAACGAGCGCGATCACATTAAGGCATAGCGTGATCACAAACAGGGTTAAACCAAGTGCAAAGGCTACTAAGGATTGTGGGCTAGCAAAATCGGTATCGCCGGTCAGTTGGTTGACGATGGTAACCGTCATAGTAGAGACAGCCTCGAATGGGTTGGCGGTTAATACTGGGCTATTTCCGGCAGCGAGAACCACAATCATGGTTTCACCAATCGCCCGGCTGGCGGCGAGCAAAACTGCGCCAGTCACGCCAGGTAGCGCGGCAGGTAGAACCACTTTGCGAATGGTCTCTGATTTGGTTGCGCCAAGGCCAAGCGAGCCATCTCTTAGTGTTTTGGGCACTTGAGTAAGAATGTCGTCGGATAGCGAGGAAATAAAGGGAATCACCATTAAGCCCATCACAATCCCCGCGGTTAGAGCGGAGGTGGCACGAATATCGATATGGAGCCACTGTCCCAATTCGCTCAGAAAGGGACCGACGGTGATTAAAGCAAAAAAGCCGTAGACGATGGTGGGAATACCCGCGAGCACTTCAATAATCGGTTTAGCTATCGAGCGAATGCGACTTGGTGCATATTCAGCTAGATAAATGGCGCACATCAGGCCAATAGGAATAGCGACGATTAAGGCAATCAAGGCGATTAAAAAGGTTCCTGCCAGTAATGGCAACATACCAAAGCCGGTTTGGTTCTCTGTACCTACTGTTGAGAAACGAGGGTTCCATGTGGTGCCGAAGAAAAATTCGCTCGGGCTAACAAAACTAAAGAAACGTAACGCTTCTCCAACCATCGAAAGAACAATGCCTACTGTGGTTAAAATCGCCACACCAGAACACAGAATCAGTATTATATGCAGTGCACGTTCGACTGTGTTGCGTGCCCGAAGATCAGGGCGAATTTGTCGAGTGCTGAAGACTAATCCGGCCGCGGCAACCGTTGCCATCAAACCAGTGAGCAATAAATAGCTGCGTTGTTCTAACTGCTTTAAGTAGTCTGCGGCGGTAATTTCTTGAGGAGAAAAGCTATCGAGTACAGCGAAACCGCTGGCGATATTATGCAGTTTATTCATCAGTACGTGAGTACCCTCCACGGCCGTTGGCTGCAGATCCGTAGGAAGGCTATCAACTACCATTTGCTGAATCAGTATGGGAGAACATAGGCTCCATACTATCCAAATTAACAAAGCAGGAACCACACACCAAAGCAGGGTTAGCATGCCGTGATAAACAGGGCGAGAGTGTAAACGCTGAGTTCCAGCATTGGTTGATGCTACTTTTTTACTGCGCGTCAGCCCTAAGTGGTAAGCCAGTGCCATTACCGCCAGTAGTACCACCATCAGCATCAGATTATTCATTGTTATTCTTACCTTATTAAAGCGTTAGCTTGAGCCGAAAACACTGGCCCAAGCTAATCAGAGAGCCTTAAAGGAGTTTGCGATTTTTAATGTTTTGCGACACCTGGGCGCGCTCTTTATCATCCATTGGGATAAGGCCTGCCGCTTCAAGTTGGCTACCCGTTGCGCCCATTTGTTCGCTCACAAAAAACTGTGCGTATTCGAGAATTCCCGGTACTACACCGACATGAGCATTCTTGATGTAGAAGAACAGTGGGCGAGAAACTGGGTATTGCCCGCTGCCAATGGTATCTAAGCTTGGGGTTACGCCGTTAACGGTCGCCACTTTCAAGCGGTCACGGTTTTGGTCGTAGAAGCTTAGGCCAAATACACCAAGCGCATTTTTCTGAGCATCAAGACGAGCGAGGGTTTCGGTATAATCGCCAGCGACTTCAACTACGCGACCATCGGTGCGAATCGCATTACAGAAGTTACCTTTGGCTTTTTTGTCCATCGCTTTGACTTCGGCAAAAGTCTCACAACCTGGGTGAACGACTTTCTCTTCGTACACTTCACGCGTGCCGTGATTAGAACCTGGTATCACAAGCAGAATTTCTTGGTCAGGAAGAGAGGCGTCAATTTGCTTCCAGTTGGTGTAAGGGTTTGACACCATTTTGCCATTCTGCGGAATTTGTGCTGCACCCGCTTTAAACACATGCTCTGGCTTAAGGGCAAAAGTGCCACTGTCGGTACGAGATGCGAACACAATGCCGTCATAGCCGACTTTGACTTCAATGATTTCTGTCACGCCATTCGCGCGGCAGCTTTCCACTTCAGAAGATTTAATGGCGCGTGAGGCGTTAGCAATATCGATGGTATTGACACCGACACCTTGACAGAACTGACGTAAACCGCCACTTGAACCACCGGAACCGACCACTGGCGTGTTAAATTGTGGGAAGGTTTGGCCGAACTCTTCTGCAACGATAGAAGAAAATGGCAAAACGGTTGAAGAGCCAGCGATTTGGATCGTATCACGTGCCATTGCTGGGGCAGAGATCGCGGTTGCGATGGTTGAAGCAAGCAAAAGCGCATTGCGTCCGAACTTCATAATATTTCCCTCATTAAATTTCATAACCGTAGACTGTTTTGAAAAGTCTTCCGTAAGCAGCTTTGTATTGTTTAGCTAGGTAAATTC